>SKSR01000333.1 GCA_007122885.1 Gemmatimonadota bacterium | reverse complement strand
AGGAGGCCGGCCTCCTCGATCCGGGCCCGGCGGACCGAGTCCTCCACCACCTCGGCGGCTCCTGGTCCGACGAACCCCTGGATTTGCCCGGCGATCTCGCCCTGTACGGCCTCTTCACCCAGGAGGACCCCGGTGAGGGTCACTACGATGATGAGGAGCGGAGCCGCGGAGAACAGGGTGTAGAAGGCCAGGGCTCCGGCGAGCTGGAAGGCATGCTTCGTGGACCAGAGGGAGTAGGCTTCCCTCACGAACGTCCACCACTGGCGTATATCCAAGGCTGATCCCCCGGTACGAGTGTCGCCTCCATTCTCCCACCCTCCAATCTCGGAGCACGGGACTGGGAGGGCCAACCCCCCAGCCGCTCGGGCCTGTTCACCGCGGGGCCCTTCCTTGGAACCCGCTCGGCCCGGTGGGGAATCAGTCGGAGGGCGGTCCCACGACGGCTCGGGTGGACTCGCCGTGGCCCCGAACCGAGCGTCCCGACGCGATGTGGAGGTGCTTCATGGGTGTCGAAATCCGCCGTCAGGGGACCGTCGGAGCCACCGCTCCGGGTCGAGGCCGGGGAGGCGGGCGGGGTTCAACCTGCCCCCCTCGGGCCGGTCTCGCGATATGGACCACCGTCCTGGTGGGGGCCCTCTTCCTGGCGACGGGTCTCCCTTTGGAGGCCCAGGACGAGGCGACCCGGCCCCAGCTCTCCGGCACGGTGGTGGACGCCGCTTCCGGCCAAGGGATCCAGGGAGCCCACGTCTTCGTGGCGGGGGAGGGCCACGGGGTCGTGACCGACGACGAGGGGCGATTTCGAGGGCTGGAGGTTCCGGCGGGCCCGGTGGCCCTGCGGATCCGGGCCCTGGGCTACGGGGAGGAGCTGGTCACGGCCAGCATCCCGGACTCTCCCGACCCGTTGGTGATTCCGCTGGAGCCCGACCCGGTCCTCCTGGAGGGGATCGAGGTCATGCATAACCGGCTTCGAGCCCGCCGGAACGCGGTGGGGGCGCCTGTGCGGGCGTTCGAACAGGAGGAGCTCTCCCGGTCCTCCGCCCAGGACGCCGTGCACTACCTGAACGGGGAGACCTTCGTCAGGGTCACCGCGTGCTCCCGACGTGGTGCGCGGGGGGCGGCCTTCGGTTACGGGTGTGTTTGGGTCCGCGGGCAGGAGGTGGTGCCCGAGGTCTACATCGACGAGATCCTGGTTCCAGGAGGACTCGAGCAGCTTCAGGTCTACCAGCCCTGGGAGTTCCACCTCATCGAGGTCTACCAGCGGGGCCGGCAGATCCGGGCCTACACCCACCGCTTCATGGAGCGTCTCGCCGAGCGACCTCAGGCTTTGCTGCCCGTCTTCCTGCCGTGACCCTTCCACGCCTCGTCGCGCCCCGGGCCCGGCCCCGGCATCCCACCGGGTACAGGCGGTCCCAGCGGCCCCTGGAGGAGAAGCGGACTCAGTAGCCCACCGAGTAAAGGATGTCCGCCGCCAACTCCCGTCCGCTTTCCGTTCGGAAGATCCAGTGCTGGCCCATGTGGTACCGGAGCCGGAGAACCGAAGCCCCGTCGTCGAAGAGCCCGAAGCCGTAGGAGACGAAGAGCCGCGGGGTGAAGTACGTGCCCACCACAAGGGCCGCGTCGGACATCTCCTCTCCCCGGTCGATCCGTGCTTCGGCCAGGCCCAGGGACGGGCCGATCCTTCCCAGGAGAGCTTCCCCTCCCGCGAGCCCCATGGAGGTGGCCGTCCGCTCCAGGAGGTCTCCGTCCCCACCACCGGTGCCCTGAAGTGGCCGGCCGATGAGAAGGTACGACATGGCTTCGGCCTCCGGCAGGTAGGGTTCGGAAAAGATGGAGATCTCGGGGTCTGTGGCGGTCCCCCGGATCTCCATCCCGGCCAGGACGTCCTGGGTCTCGCGGGTGACCCGGATGTCCAGCCCCGGGTTCTCGAGGGGGCCGTCGGCGAAGACGAGCCGGCCTCGCTCGATGGTGAGCCGTTGGCGGGCGGCCGTGTAGGCTCCGTCCACCAAGCGAAGCTCTCCCTGGCCGCGGGTAAGCCGATCCGGCTCCTCCACGATGGTCACGGCTCCCGTCACCCTCCCGGTTACCCCGAACCCGTCGAACTGGACGCTGTCCCCCATGGTCACGCGGATCCGGGCGCGGACGTTCTCCAGTCCCGGCTGTCGCTCCACCCCGTTCAGTTCGTCCCTTCCCACCACGACTACGTCCGGAGATGGGGCCACCATCCCCTCCAGGTCTCCCGGAGTGATGTCGGCGCGAGGGACCTGGATTGTACCCGTGGCGTCGATCCCGTCCAGGGAGGCCCGGACCTGGAGGGAGGGCGATGCCTCCACCCGGGCGATGCTGCTGTTGGAGACCTGTAGATCCTGCCCCGAGAGTTCGACTTCCACCGCAGCCTCCTGGTCCGGGCCCGGAAGGGTCGCTCGTCCCGTAAGCTCGGCCACCCCTCTCCCCGACCTCATTCCGCCCTGGATCCTCCATTCGTCCGGGCCTTCATCGCTGGCCGACACTTGGATTTCCTCCAGCCGTATCCCCAGCTCGAGGATCTCCACGGTCCCGGACTCGAGCTCCATCCGGCCGGCCAATTCCGGGGCCTCCACCGTTCCCCCCAGACTCAGGGAGGAGTGCAGACGCCCGTCAGAGTTCGCCAACTCATCCGAGAGGGCGCCCAAAAACCCTCGGTCGTGGATCTCCAGGTCCAACTGGCCCGAGAGCTCGGTGTGCGGACCTCCCGGAATGGGGGCGGCTCGCCATTCCCCGGCCAGGCCGTCCCCGTCGCCCAACCCGACCTCCACGTAACCCGTGAGCACCCCTTCCGCATCGAGCTCTCCCTCCAGCCGCGCTCGATCCAGGGGTCGAGTCTCCTGCAGGCCCTCCGGGCTCCGGTAGCTCAGGCTTCCCTCCACCACCTCCCCCTGGAACCGGCCGGTGGGATCGCCTTCGGGGGTCACTGCCCCTGTTCCGGTAGCCCCCAGCGTGCCGGCGACCTCCACCCCGGGGGGGAGCAGGTCCGCGAATCGAGCCAGGGGCAGCCCCTGGAGATCGAAGGATCCGGAGCCTCCGGCCTCCTCACTCCATTCTCCGTCCAAACAGGCGAGGGCGGTCCCGCTCTCCAGACAGAGGGCGGTGAGGGAGGCCAGGGTCACTCCCGCCTGGAGGGCTGCCGGCTCCCGCAGGTTCCAGAGCCCGATGGAGGCAAGGTCCAGAGATAGCTCCGGGACCGTTCCTTTCCAGCGAGGGGGGGCCTCCGAGCCTTCCCCACGCGGCTCTCCTTCCCGGGATGCGATCAGCCCGTCCTCCGGCAGTATGAGGCCTCCGGCCAGGGTGATGGAGCCCGCGAACTCCTCCCCGACCCCGGCGGCCAGCTCGATCCGGTGATCGCTCTTCCGGCCATCGCCGCTCACCGTTCCTTCGAAGGCCCGGCCAGGCTCCAGCTCTCCTGAAGCCACTGCCCTGATCCGGGAAGGCTCCCGGTCCTCCAGGTCCACGAGGACGGACACCCGTGTGGAGTCCAGGCGGGCCTCTCCCGCCGCGATCCCCGTTCCCTCCAGCTCGGCCTCTACCCTAGGACGGAGCCGGGGCCCCGAGAGGGTTCCGGCTCCGTGCGCGCTCCCTTCCAGTTCCAGGCCGGTCGACAGATCCGGAGCGTCCAACTCCCACTCCATCTCCCACTCCTCCTCCACCACTCCCCGGGCCCCGAAGCGGTTTCCGGCTGACGTCACTTCCAGGTCGTGGAGCCGGAGGCGGTCGCCGTCAATTTCCCCTAGGGCCCGGGCCTCCACCTCCCGGTCCCCGTCCCGGTACGCAAGCCGGGAGAGGTCCACGGTGGCCAGGATTCGTTCCTCCGCCAGGCTTCCTTCGCTCGAAACGCTCCCCTCGAGCCGTCCGCCGACGGGGGCCTCCAGCACTTCCAGGTCCGCTTCGTCCACCGTCACCGATCCTTCCCAGAGAAGGGTCGGGTCCCACGAGACCCGCCCCTGTGCCGAGGTACGGAGCCCTTCCCCGTCCACGGTCAGGGTGTCGAGGCGGAAGGCCGTGTCCGTGCCCTCTCCTCGGGCATGGAGATCCAGCGTGGGGAATCCGTCGGCTGCCAGGGTGGACTCCAACTCGGTGACGTAGGAGTCCAGGTCCCCCGAGGCTCGAGCCCGGCCCGAGGGGCTCCGGATGGCCGGGCGCTCTCCCTCCTCTGGAAGGACGAGGTCGGACCAGCTCCCCTCGGCCTGGAAGCGGGGCGAGTCGCCGCCGTAGTCCACACGGCCCAAGGCCTGTACCGAACCTCCCGTCCATGGGTGGAGCACCAGGTCGTCCACGGAGACCCACGCATCCTCCAGGTTCCCCTGGAACGCCATCTCCCCGGCGGCCGTGGGAGACGGCTCTTCCCGGTCCTCGGTCCAACCCTGGACCGAGCCCGTTCCCCGGTAGCGGATCAAGTCTCCGGTGGCCGAGGCGGTCATGCTGGCCCGATGGCCGGGAAGCTCCGGGTCCAGTTGGGTCAACGAGAATGGGGACGCGGCCACCCGGGCGGACCAGTGCAGGGAGTCCGCCGGCTCGTTCACCGTCCCTTCCAGGTTCGCCACGACCGGACGGAGGAGCCGGACGTGGCCGTCCAGCCGCTCCTGGGAGCCCTGGAGCCGAGCGGTCCCGGACATTTCGGGCGCCTCGGGGAGCTCGACCCACCAGTCCAGGTCCATTTCGCCCGAGGGTTCCTCTCCCGTTCGGATGGAGCCCGAACCCTCCATGGATACCTGACCCGCTTCCAGCTCCCCCAGGGCCCGGAGGCCCAGGATACGGACCAGGCCGTCCTCCGCCTCGGCCTCCAGGGAGGCTGCCAGCGTACCGAGCTCCGGGCCTCCTGCCCGGGCCTCGGCCACGATGCGACCATCGGCCAGGACCCCGGCCCCCTGGGCGTCCAGGGACACCCACTCCAACGGTCCGTCCGGGAGGAAAGGGGTCACCTGGGCCCTCTCCGCTCGGAGGCGGCCCTGCCAGGCCGGGTCTCCCGGGAGGCCCGAAAGCGTGGCCTCCAGATCCACCTCGGATGGAGCGGTGAGCCGGTGGCCCACGGTGAGCTCTCCCACGCTCCCACTTAGCGCTCCCCGACCCGCAAGCTCCGGGAGGTCCTCGAAGCGGGCGTCCCAATCGAAGTCCAGTTCCAGGGGGTAGTCGTCCCTGGCCTCCAGCTCTCCTTGTACCCGGACCCCGAAGTCGGAAGCCACCACCCCCAGCTCCCGGAGGACGAAGCGGGTGTCCTGTCCCCGGACCGAAGCGCGGATCTCCTCCAGGGAGAGGATCTGGCCCTCCGGCCCCATAAGCAGGAACCCATCCACCCGGAATTCCTCCACGTCCACTGGGAGGGGGAGCGCCACTTCGGGCAGCGCCGGCGGCTCGGTGGGTTCCGGGGTCTCCTCGTCCGCTTCCGGAAGGGTTACCACGAGCCCCCGGACTTCCAGGGACTCCACGGCCAGGGTCCGGGTTCGGAGCAGCGCTCCGGGCTTCCAGCGGAGGACTACCTCATCCGCCTCCACGTTCCCTCCCGGATCACGGTACACCACCCCTCGGAGCTCCAGGGGACCGATCAGGCGCCCCCGGACCTCGGCCACCTCCACTCCATACCGTTCCAGAAACCCCAGGGCGAAGCGCGCGCCCCCGTGGGTGGCCGCGATATACGCAGCCACGCCGACGAGGGTGAGGAGCACCACCAGGAAGAGTGCGGCGGCTCCCAGGATCCACCGGCGGAACCTTCGGCCTCGGGCGGCCATCAGATGCCGGGGCCGATGGAGAAGTGGATGCGGAGGGGTGTGCCGGGCTCGGAGAGGGCCGCCGCCAGGTCCAGGCGGACCATCCCCACCGGGGAGAGCCAGCGGAGCCCGGCACCGGCCCCTACGCTCGGAGTCACCGGCCAGTTCCTTTCGGCGTTTCCGGCGTCCACGAAGAGTGCTCCGCCCCAATCGCCCCAGACGAGCTGTTCCACCTCGGCGCTGCCCGCCAGAAGGTGCCGTCCGCCCAGGGGCGGTCCGTCCGGCTCGCGCGGGGCCAGGGAACGGTAGCCGTAGCCCCGGACGGAGCGATCCCCACCCGCGTAAAAGCGCAGAGACACGGGCAGGTCCGTGATCTCGTCGGCGATGGAGCTACCCGCTTCCCCTCGGAGAATGATCCGGGCCCCTTCCCACGGGCTCCGGATAAGGTCGGCACTGGCCAGCACCCGGCCGAAGCTCACGTCCGATCCGACCACCGGGTCGCTTCCGGCCAATTCCAGCCGAAGCCTGTGGCCCCGGTCGGCGTGGACCGGATGGCTCATCTGGGTCCGGGTCCAGTGGACGGAGGGGAGGACCACCGTGCTTGTGCGTACATCATCCCCCTCTCCCGAGCGCTCCCGCTGGAAGTCCAGGTTCCAGGCTTCGCGCCACGATCCCCGTGCCCGGTGCCAGGTCACTCCCACGGTGCCCCGGGTGCTCTGGATGTCGCGGGTCCGTTCGTCCACGATACCGGCCGTGATGGCCAGCCGGTCCCCCGGCGCTCCGGGTATGGGAACCAGATAGGTGGCGTTGGCCCCGTTCCTCACCAGGGACGCCCGAATCTCTCCCTCCACCGAGTGGCCCTGATCGGTGAGCCGCCGAAGCTCGCCTCCCAGGACTCCGCGGGGGCCGGTGTCCGTGCCGAAGCCACCCCCCACATCGTAGCGTCGAGTGGGGCGGGGGATCAGGCGGACGGCCACCGGCACCTCCAGTCCGTCCTCCTCGCCCCGGGCCAGCTCCACCTCCGCCGAAGTGAAGAGGCCACTGGCCTCGAGGGCGTTCTGGAGCTCCAGGAGGGCCGGGGTGCTCACCGGGTCCCCTTCCCGGAACCGGACGAACCCCTCCAGGAAGCCCGGGTCCAGGTCGTCGCCCGTGAACCGGACGGAGCCGAAGCGGTATCGGGGCCCGGTGTCCAGAACCAGGTCGATGGAAGCCGCTCGGTCTCCTGGGCTCACCTGGACCCGACGTTCCCGGAAGACCGCGTCCAGGTAGCCCCGCTCCACGGCGGCAGCCTGGAGACGGCGCTTCCCTTGCTCGTAGGTCCGATGCCTGAGGACGTCACCGGGGCCCAGGGGAAAGGCATCCACCGCGTCCTCCAGAGATGGATCTCCCGACCCCTCACCGGTCACCTCCGCGCGGATGGTCTCGACTCGGACGGGTTCGCCGGCTTCGACCCGGTACGTGGCTCGCCAGCGGTCTCCCCGAACCTCCAGCTCCCCATCCACGTTTGCGCTGTAGTGGCCGAAGGGTTCCAGGGCCCGGCGGATCTGTTCGGGGGCTCGGTCGTGCAGGCGGGTTACCTCCATCTCGGAGAGGGTCCGCCCCGCCCGTTGCGCCCGTACCAGGCGAAGCCCCGCCTCCGCGTTCGTTCGCATCTCCCCCCGGATACCCTGGACTCGGACCTCCACGGGACGGGTGTCGGACGCGACCGTATCCCCGGAAGCCCATGGGCCCGGGACTAGAGCGAGTGCCACGAAGAGCGAAACGGTGACGGTGGGCACTTGAATGGAGGGCGGGGGCACGAGGGGACCAGAGTCCCGAGGTTCACCGATGAAGGGGCCGCCCCGGGGTCGTACTTCGAAAGCTAACGGAGCCGGGACCCACCATTGAAGGGGGAAGGGGGGTGGCGAAGCTCCCCGGCCCCGCCCGGCTTCCGCTCAGAGCTGCGGATTCTCCCGGCGGGCGAGGAGCCGCCCCGCCGCTCGCCGGCCTGCGAGAGCCGCCGGAACCCAGAGGAAAAGGGAGGCGGCCACGTACGCTCCTGCCAGCAGCAGGTGTCCCTCCTCGAGAAGGAGTAGCGATTCCAGGCTGAAAATGGAGAAAGTGGTGAAGCCGCCGCAGAGTCCGGTGGTGAAGAAATGACGCGTTTCCAGTGAGGCGAACAGCGGTCCTTCCGGGCCCGTCATGGACGCGTAGAAGGCGATGGCCCAGGAGCCGAGCACGTTCACCAGCAGGGTGGCCCAGGGAAAGGTTGGTTCCCCTCCGGCCGCCGCCCCCACGGCCACCAGGTACCGGGCCACCGAGCCCAGGGCCCCGCCGAGGGCCACCGCCGAAAGGACGGCCGGGGAGCGAGGCACGGGTCAGCCGCTGCCCCCAAGCCCGGCTATGGCCGAGCCCCCCATGAGCCCAAGCCCGGCGGCCAAAAGGCACAGCCCGAAGGAGAGGAGGACGTTCCATCCTGCCGCCGTGGGCCGGCCCCCCTCCAAAAGCGCCAACGTTTGGAGGCTGAAGGAGGAGACCGTGGTGTAGCTGCCCAGCGCACCCACCGCCAGGAAGGCCCACGGAAGGCTGTCCGGGGCCGGGGCTCCCGGGCCCAGAAGCGCCCCGGCCAGGAGTCCCAGCGCCAGGGCGCCGGACGCGTTCACCGCCAGGGTTCCCCACGGGAAGCTCTTCCCCGTCCGCCCGTCCACCAGGCCGGAAAGGACGTGGCGAGCCACCCCGCCCAGGGCTCCCCCCAACGCCACCAGAAGGATCTCGGGCCCCATGACTTCATCCCTCCCCTTCCGCCGAAGGAGCCTCCACCGCCCCCGAGCGGCCTCGGCTTGGAACCGGTGGCGCTCCGGTAGTGCAACTGGGCCCCGGAAGCCGCGGGGCCCCGGAGACCACCAGGTGTCCCAGTCGTCGGGTCGCAGGTCCGGAACCCATCACGTGCCCGGGCGTTCCGGAGGATTCCTCTCGGTCCGCCTACCACCACCGGGGCAATGACGCGTACGACCGCCAGGTAACGACAGGTCCGATCGTCGGGCAACCACAGGTCCGATCGTCGGGCAACCGCAGGTACGACTACCGGGCAACGAGGAGAGCCTACAGGGGCCCGGCGGATCGTGCTAGGAGAGAGCTTCGTCGACCATCCGCTTCAGTTCCTCCACCGTCCAGGGCTTGGAGAGAAAAGGGATGTCCGGAAGTTCCCCTGCCTGTACGTCTCCGGAGTCGTCGGCTCCGCTGGCCAGGACGAGGGGCAAGTGAGGCCTCAACGCCCGGATTTCCTCGGCCAGAGCGATTCCATCCATGCCCGGCATGGAGAGGTCCGTGATCGCCAGGTTCAGGTCGGAGCGTTCCCGAACCACTTCCAATCCCTCCTTCCCGTTCTCCGCCGTGATCACCCGGTGGCCCAGCCGACTCAGGGTTCGCTCCAGGGCACGGCGAATGCCGTCCTCGTCGTCGACGACCAAGATCGTTCCAGTGACGGGAGCCGGATCGGTGTCCCCGCCGGGAGATGAGACCTGGGAAGCAGGGTCCTGGGAGGCCTCGTCCTGTGAGCCGTCGGCCCATTCCTCGGCAAGGGGAAGGAAGATAGAGAAGGTGGTGCCCCGGCCGGGCTCGCTTCGTACTTGGATCGCGCCACGGTGCTGCTCCACGAGCCGTGCCACCATGGCCAGCCCGAGCCCCGTTCCCTCGTCGGGAGCCTTGGTCGTGAAGAAAGGTTCGAACAGACTTTCTCTGGCGTTCTCGGGGATCCCACACCCGGAGTCCTCCACCTCCAACACTCCGTGGCGGCCGGGTCTGGTCCAGGAAAGGTCCAGCTTCGTGGAGGGGCTCACGCTTCTTGGACCTGCCCGGAGGATCAGTTCACCTCCGTCCGGCATGGCCCCCATGGCATTGTCCACGAGGTTGAGGACGACCTGGTGGAGGGCTTCCTCATCCGCCAAAACAGTGGCAGTGGCCCCATCCACCTCGGTACGGAGACGGACCCGATGGGGAATCCACCGCAAGAGCGTGCCCCGAAAGCTCCGGACGTATTCGGCCAGGTCCATCGGCGCGGTCTCCACCTTCCGGTCCCGCGAGAACTCCAGTAGGCGGCGGACCAGTCCGGCCCCCTGTTCGGCGCTCCGCTCGATCTCCTCCAGGTCGGCCCGGGCTTCCTCCCAACTGCCGGGAATGCTGGCCTTGAGCCCTTCCGTGTTCGAGAGGATGACGGAGAGAAGGTTGTTGAAATCGTGGGCCATGCCGCTCACGAGGGTGCCCACCAGCTCCATCTTCTGCGCTTGGCGGAGCTCGGCTTCCGCCTGCTTCTCCTCCGACTGGTCCCGAAAGAAGGCCACCACTCCCCCTTCTCCCGGAAGGGCCCGGATCTGATACCATCGGCCGTGGGGAGGGTAGAAGAACTCCAGGTCCCGGGCCTTCCCGTCCTCGAGAACTTCTTCGTACAAGGGACGGAGGTCCTGTTCGGCGTCGGGGTACAGGTCCCAGAGGGGTATATCGACCATCTCGGACCATTCCCGGTCGAGAAGAGCCAGGGCATGGCCGTTCGCGTACTTGACCCGCCACTCCTCGGGGTCCAGGAGGAGGACCCCTTCCGGAATTCCCTCCAGAAGGGACCGGACCCGTTCGTGGCCCACACTCACCGGGTGACTTCCCGGTAGGCGGTGCTGACGCTCAGTGCGGTACTTTCGCGTGTCGGGTCAGATGGGTTTTCAGGGAGGGTCTCGATCATCGCCGGGGTTGGAGTGGGGGTGAGCAGGCGGACGAAACTGGGGGCGTTGCTGCTAGTGTAGTGTCGCAGAAGTCCCGTGGCATTTGAGCGCCGCTGCATCCGCTCCAGCTGTGTTGCTCCT
>SKSR01000352.1 GCA_007122885.1 Gemmatimonadota bacterium | reverse complement strand
GCCTCCACGAACTCCTCCACCGACCAGGTGGGGTAGTCGGACACCGAAGCCACGGGTCAGAAGCGGAGGTGAGAGGTGGGGCCGGCCCGATGGGGCCTTAGGAAAGCCCTACCACCTCCCCGTTCTCGTCCAGGTCGATCCCCACGGCGGCGGGCTCGGCGGGAAGGCCGGGCATGGTTCGCATGTCCCCGGACAGGGGGTAGATGAAGCCGGCGCCCACCGAGGCCTTGACCTGGCGAACGGGCATGGTCCATCCGGTGGGGGCGCCCTTCAGGCTTGGATCGGACGAGATGGAGAGGTGGGTCTTGGCGATGCACACGGGCATGTGGCCATAGCCGGCCTTCTCGAAGGAGTCGAGCTGATCGGCGGCGAGTGGGTCGTACGATACGTCTTCCGCCCCATAGACCCGCTTGGCCACCGTCTCGATCTTCTCCCGGAGGCTGGCGTCGTCCGGGTAGAGGAACTGGAACTCACTCTTCTCGTCCGCCGCTTCCACCACGGCTTCTCCCAGCTCCATGGCCCCTTGGCCGCCTTCCGTGAAGTGTTTGGAAACCGCCGAGCGGACGCCCAACTCATCGGCCACCTTCCGGATGGCCTCCAGCTCCGAGGGATGGTCGGTGGGGAACGCGTTGATCGCCACCACGGGGGTGGCGCCGTGCATCCGGACGTTCTCCACCTGCTTCTTCAGGTTCGAAGCCCCGGCCAAGACATCGTCCGGGTTCTCCTCGAGAATCGCCTCCGGGAGGGGGCGGCCGGCCACCACGTCGTACTGGCCCGAGTGCGCCTTGAGGGCCCGGACGGTCGCCACCACCACGGCGGCGTCCGGGGTGAGCCCGCTGGCCCGGCACTTGATGTTGAAGAAGCGCTCCGCTCCCATGTCGGCCCCGAAGCCCGCCTCGGTGACCAGGATGTCCGTGGCCCGGATCCCCACCCGGTCGGCCACGATGGAGGAGTTGCCGTGGGCGATGTTGCCGAAGGGCCCGGCGTGGACCAGGACGGGGGTGTTCTCCAAGGTCTGGAGGAGGTTCGGTTTCAGGGCGTCTTTGAGGATGACCGCCATGGCTCCTGCGGCTTTTAGGTCCTCGGCGGTCACCGGCTCTCCGTCCTCGGTGGTGGCCACCACGATCCGGCCCAAGCGTTCCCGCAGATCCTTCAGGGAGGTGGCCAGGGCCAGGACGGCCATCACCTCCGAGGCCGCCGTGATGTCGAAGCTGGCCTGCCTCACCACGCCGTCGTTCCGAGGGCCCAGTCCGATCACCATGTTCCTCAAGGCCCGATCGTTCACATCCACGACTCGGGGCCAGGAGATGGATTCCCGGTCGATGGTGAAGTCCCCTTGCCCTTGGTGGAGGTGGTTGTCCACCATGGCCGCCAGGAGGTTGTGGGCTGCGGAGACCGCGTGCATGTCCCCCGTCAGGTGGAGGTTCAGCTGTTCCATGGGCACCACCTGGCTGTAGCCGCCCCCGGCCGCGCCACCCTTGATCCCGAAGGTGGGACCCATGGAAGGCTGGCGAATGGCGATCCCCGCCCGGTGCCCCAGCTTGGCCAGAGCCTGGCCCAGGCCCACGGTGGTCGTCGTCTTCCCCTCCCCCAACGGGGTGGGAGTGATGGCGGTGACGACCACGTACCGGGCCGGAGGCCGATCCGAGAGCTCTTCGATGGCGTCCAGCTTCACCTTGGCCAGGTGGTGGCCGTAGGGCTCCAGGAGATGCGAACCCAACTCCAGGTCCGCGGCCACATCGGTGATGGGGCGGAGATCGGCCGAACGGGCGATGTCCAGGTCGGTGGGAAATGTCATGGGGTATCTTGGGGTTGAGTGGAGGGCCGGGTGACTTCCGTGCCAGCGTCCACCGGCTCCGGAAACGATTCGACTCCGTGCCTGTGGAGTCCAAGGTATGGGAGGGGTGGGGAAGAGAAAACCGGTCACACCTGGGCCCGGACCGGCGAATCCTTCGGTTTACCCGCGCTGGAGGACCATGGCGAACCCCATTCCCCCGGCGGCACAGACGGTGATCAGGCCGAATTCCACATCCCGGCGGGGCATCTCCCGGGCCAATGTGAGGGTGAGGCGGGCACCAGTGGCGCCGAAGGGGTGGCCGATGGCGATGGATCCGCCCATGACGTTGATCCGCTCCGGGTCCGGATGCCCCACCGGGGTAGAGCGCCCCAGCTCCTTCTCGGCGAACCGCTTGGACGAGAGGGCCTGCAAGTTCGACAGGACCTGGGCCGAAAAGGCCTCGTGCATTTCCATGAGGCCCACTTCCTTCATGGAGATTCCGGCCCGGTCCAGAGCCACCGGGACCGCGTAGGCAGGGCCCTGGAGGAGCTGGTCCGCCGGATCCACTCCCGCGAAGGCGTAGCTGCGAATCCACGCCAGGGGTTCGATTCCGTGGCCGTCCACGGCTTCCCTGGAGGCCAACACCACCGCCGCCGCCCCGTCCGTGAGGGGAGAAGAGTTCCCTGCCGTAACGGAGCCGTGGTTCCGGTCGAAGACGGGGGCGAGGGACGCCAGGGCCGATAGGCTCGTGTCTTCCCGGATGCCATTGTCCTTGTCCACCACCCCGCGTTTGCCATCAGGCACGTAGACCGGGACGACTTCGGCCGCCAGTCTGCCGTCCCGCGTCCCTTCCAGAGCCCTCTCGTGGGAACGGAGAGCCCAGTCGTCCTGCTCCTCCCTCGGGATTCCGTTTATCTTCGCCATTCGTTCGGCGGCCTCTCCCATGGTTTCGCCGGTGGAGTATTCGGCGATCTGGGGCCGAGCCGGCAGCAGATCCCGGGGCCTGAGGCCTCGGAAGGCGGCGAGCCGCCCTTTGGGGGTCTTCGCCTGAGCCGCCTCCATGAGCGAAGCGGCGAGAGGGTCGGACACCGTGATGGGGACGTGGGAGAGGGATTCGGCTCCGCCCGCAAGGACGAACCGCGCATAGCCCTGGGAGATGAGGTTCGAGGCGTCGGCGATCGCCTGGTTCGAGGAAGTGCAGGCCCGGGACACCGTGGTTCCCGGAACCCCCGGGGGAAGGGTGGCCAGGCCCACCTCCCGGGCCAGATTGGGAGCTCGAGGGTTGTGGACCACCGTCCCGAGGACGACCTCTTCCACCTCCTCCGGAGGGACGTCTCCCCGGAACAGGGCTTCGCGTACGGCCACTTTCCCCAGGTCGATGGCGGAGAGGTCCTTGAGCGAGGTTCCGGAGCGCGTGAAGGGGGTCCGGCATCCGGAGCAGATCGCCACATCCATGGTTTCCTCTCCCTTTCGTACTTTCGTCGGGTGGGCCTCTCCTACTGCCGGGAGCACAATATACCTGTCACACCGAGCGCGTCGAAGCGCGCGCCAGGCAAGGAGCCCCGACGAGGCGTAGCCTTGCGCTACGGCGAGGAGGAGCGACGCCGCGTGGCGTGATGAAGCGGCGCGCGAATGTAAGGTATACTGTGCTCCCGGTAGTAAGTATCCGGAGGTGAAAGCGGTGGCAAGCTCCGGAGAGGTAGCGAGCGCGCTGGGCCAAGTACCCCGCCTGGAAGCGGCCGGTCCCGGCCCGTAGTCGGGTCTCCTCGGTGGGGCCCTTCTCCTTCAGCCCCTGGCATGCTGGTCCAAGGGCGGAATACCTTCCAACATCGCTTCGCCCGGGGGTGTCCTCTCCGGGGGTCCGGATCCACCGAGTGCCGGATCCAGCGAAAGCCGAATCCACCGAAAGGAGGTGCAGGGGATGGATGAGGAGGCCCCGCCCCGAGGCATGGGGCTGCCGGAGGGGTTGGAGCTTCGCCCGGCCCGGGAGGAGGAGGCTCGGGACCTGGCCGAGCTCTGGTCTTACGCCTTTCCCGGGGAAAGGAGTGTGGATGAGCGGGTTCAGGAGCTGGACGAGGGCGGTACCTACGGTGGGTTGGAGACCGCGTGGGTTTGCCAGGGGGAGGAAGGGCGTCTCGGTGCCCTGAGGATGTACGAGCTGACCCTCCACCTCTGGGGGCGTGCCTATCGAGCCATGGGGCTGGCGGCGGTGGCCGTGGAGCCCGGCGCACGCCGACGGGGAGTGGGGCGTTGGATGTGCGAGCGGGCGCTGGAGCGGGCCCGAACCGGAGGGTCGGTCCTTTCCCTCCTCTATCCTTACCGCGTGTCGTTCTACAGTCGGCTCGGATACACGCTGGCGGGGGAGCTCCACCGCTATCGGTTCTCCCCTGCCGAGCTCCCGCTCTTCGCCGAGCGGGCTCATGTGGAGCGGGCGGATTCGAGTGCGGCCGTGGAGAAAGTCCGGGCGCTGTACGACCGTGTGGCCCGGGAGAGCAACGGCCTCTTGGTCCGCCCGCCGGGGGCGTGGGAGTTTCTCGAGGGCGGGGGTACGGTCACATGCCTGTTTCGAAACTCCGAGGGAGGAGCCGAAGGCTACATGGTCGTCGAACCGGCACGCCGGATGCGCCACGGTAGAAGGGAACTTCGTGTGCGAGAGGTGGTGGCCGAGTCGGCTGACGGCTACCGGGGTCTCCTGGGCTGGCTCTCGGCTCAGAGAGGGCAGTGGGACCGGTTGGTCTACGATGCGCTCCCGGGAGAAGGGCTCCACCGGGTTCTCTCACACCCGGAACGCCCCGGGGCTCCTCGGACCCGGGGCCTCTGGTTCGAATCGGCCCGGATCCTTCGAGGTCCCATGCTCCGAATCTTGGATGTGGAAGCTCTCTTGGGCGGTGGAGAGGGGGTGAACGGTGACGGAGCCCTCCTGGCCGTCCGAGATCCTCAGATTCCCGACAACGAAGGGGTCTGGAGAGCGGGGACGCAGGGGGCGCGGAAGGTCCAGGACAAGCCTGGAGATGGCGCCTTGCCGGTAAGCTTGGCGACCGACCTCCTCGTGGCCGGCTCCCTTCCGGGAGTCCCATCCCCTCCCGAGGGTTGGACGCCACCGCTGGGAGTCCGTGACTTCCGGGTCCTGGACAGCTTCTGAGCATGAAGGCGATCAGCTTTCACGTCTCGGTTCCCCGGTACCTGCTGGCCCGTTCGGTGGGGCGGGTGAGCGAATGGGCCCGCTTCGGCCCCCTGGGAGGACTTCGTTTCAGCGAGCGGCCGGATGCGTTCCTTCCGGGGGAGGACTGGGTCCGCCTGAGGGTTCTGGCTGCAGGGATCTGCGGGACGGATCTGGCCAACGTGACGTTCTCGGCGAGCCCGGCCATGGAGCCCTTCGGATCCTTTCCTGCCGTTCTCGGCCACGAGATTTTGGCCGAGGTGGAGGAGGTGGGAGCGGGAGTGCGGTCCATCGAGCCCGGACGCCGCGTGGCCGTGGATCCGTTCGTGTCGTGCAGGGTCCGGGGCTATCCGGAGGACCGATGGTGTCCTTCGTGCAGTCGGGGGTGGCCCGGTACCTGTGCTATGGCCGGAGAGGACGGCGAGGTAGAGGTGGATGGGGTCCCGCTCAGCCGGGGCCTCACCATCGGCTACCACAGGGATCTCCCGGGTGGTTGGGGGGAGCGCATGGTGGCCCATGAAAGCCAGCTCCACCCCGTGCCTGAAGGGGTTTCGGGGAAGGCGGCGGTGCTCACGGAACCCCTGGCCATCGGGATGCACGCCGCGCTGAACGCCCCTCCCTCACCCACCGACGATGTTCTCGTCATCGGAAGCGGCCCCATCGCCTTGGGGACGGTCTGGGCCCTTCGGGCCCAAGGATTCCAGGGCACCCTTGTGGCACAGACCAAGCGCGCCCACGAGGGACGTCTGGCCCGCAGGCTCGGAGCGGACCAGGTGGTTTCGCCGGGCCTGGAGGCCCGTCAGGCTCTCGTGGAGACCGGCGCCATGGCGTATCAGCCCTTGGTGGGGCCCGAGGTCTACTCCGGGGGCGGCTTCCCCGTCATCTACGACTGCGTGGGGAACGCCGGCAGCCTGGACCAGGCCCTCCGGTTCGCGTCACCCCGAGGGCGTGTGGTACTCCTCGGGTGTGCCGCTCAGCTCCGGAAGTTGGATCTCACCTTCCTGTGGGCGCGGGAGCTGGAGGTAAAGGGCTTCGTGGGGTATGGGATCGAGGAGTGGAGGGGGGGAAGGGCCCACACCTTCCAGGTGGTTCACCAACTCCTGGAGGAACGCGACGCACCGGTGGGCGAGCTGGTGACCCATGTCTTTCCCCTGGCCGAGTATCGTCGGGCCCTCTCTGCCGCGGCGAACCACGACCGGAGCGAAGCGGTGAAGGTGGTGCTGGAGCCGTAGGCGGTCGGGCGGACCATCGGGAGCCGGATACGGGGCCGGGAGCGGCCTTCCTTCCACGTCGGGTCCGGTCCCGTGGCGATAGGGAGGCGGTTCGTCCGCCGTGTATCCGGTCGGCCTCTCAGGCTGGGGCGCCACCTTCGTCGTGATTTTCCGCCGTCCGCTTCAACGCCTCCTGGAGTGCGTCGAAGCCCAGCAGGGCACACTTGATTCGAACCGGGAACTTGCTGACCCCTTGGAGAGCCCGCAGGTCCTTCAGGGACCGGTCCCCAGCCGCCTCCTTGTCTCCGTGCATCATGGACGTGAATCGCTCCGCAAGGGTCCCGGCGTCGCCGAGCTTTCGCCCCTTCAGGAGCTGGGTCATCATGGAAACGGAGGCTTGGGAGATCGAGCAACCGGTACCGACGAAGCGGGCCTCGGTGATCTCGTCGCCCTCCACCTTGAGCTGGAGCCGGATCTCGTCGCCGCAGGTGGGATTCTCCATGAAGACGGTGACGGTGGCGTCGTCCAAGTCCCCCTTGTTCTTGGGGCTCCTGTAGTGGTCCAGGATCACCTGCTGATAGAGGGAGCTGAGCTGAACGTCAGTGTTCATGGGAATTACGAAGCTCCGAAGATCTCTTCCACGGTTGCCAGGCCCGCCAACAGTCGGTCCACGTCCTCACGCGTATTGTACAGGTAAAAGGACGCTCGAGTGGTGGCCGAAACCCCATAGCGTTTCATGACGAGTTGGGCGCAGTGGTGCCCGGCCCGGATGGCCACCCCTTCCGTGTCCAGGATCGTGGCCACGTCGTGTGGGTGGGCGTCACTCAGAGAGAAGGAAACAACGCCCGACCGCTCCGTGGGTTCCGGTGGTCCGAAAAGCCGTATCCCCGGGATCTCACGGAGCCCCTCCAGAGCGTAGGCCACGAGCTCTTGTTCGTGGCGGAGGACCGCCTCGGGCCCCACGCGGTCTAGGTAGTCCACGGCGGCCTTCAGCGCAACCGCCCCGGCGATGTTCGGCGTGCCGGCCTCGAACTTGTGGGGCAAGGCGGCCCATGTGCTGTAGTCCTTTTCCACGATCCGGATCATCTCGCCGCCACCCTGGTACGGGGGCATTTCCTCCAGGAGCTCCCTGCGAGCCCAGAGCGCCCCGATCCCCGTGGGGCCCATGAGCTTGTGGCCGGACAAGGCGTAAAAGTCGCAGCCCAGGCCCTGGACGTCCACCGGGTGGTGGGCCGCCCCCTGAGCTCCGTCCACCAGGAGAAGGGCTCCGTGGTTGCGGACCAGGTCCGCGATCTCCCGAACCGGGTTGATGGTTCCGAGGGCATTGGAGACGTGGGAGACGGACACGATCCGGGTGCGCGGACCCAACAGCTCTGGGAGCTGGTCGAGCCGCAGTCGGCCGTCGTCGTCCAACCCCACATAGCGGAGGCGGGCACCCGTGCGTTGGGCCACGAGCTGCCACGGAACCAGATTGGAGTGGTGCTCCATCTCGGTGAGGACGACCTCGTCTCCCTCCTGGAGGTTCGCCCCCCCCCAGCTCGAGGCCACCAGGTTGATGGCCTCCGTGGTTCCCCGGGTCCAGACCACCTCTTCGGGGCCATTCGCTCCGATCCAGGAGGCCAGTCGCTTCCGCGATCCCTCGTAGGCCTCGGTGGCCCGCCGGCTCAGCTCGTGGATCCCACGGTGGACGTTGGCGTTGTCGAAGCGGTAGTAGTGCTCCAGGGCCGCCAGAACCTCTTCGGGCTTCTGGGTGGTGGCCGCGTTGTCCAGATACGCCAGCGGCTTCCCGTTCACCTCCTGGGCGAGAGCCGGAAAGTCCCTCTTGAGGAGCTCGGCATCCAGGCTCGCCGCAGCCGACGAGGTCTCTCCCGGGGGGGGCGAGGGGCTCGTTCCCGAGCTTCCAGGGGCGACCGGGTGGTCGGAGGTCACGAGCTCACTCCACCTGCACGTAGATCTCGCCGGCCCGGACCTCCACCGGAAAGGTCCGGACCGGGGTGATCGCCGGAAGTTGCAGAGCCTTCCCTGTGGCCGGATCGAAGCGGGCCCCGTGGTGGATGCACTCCACCTTTCCGTCCTCCACGTTCCCGTCCGAAAGGGGGAAGTCCTGGTGGGAGCACTGATCCTCCAGCGCGTAGACGTCTCCGTCCACGTTCGCCAGGACGATCCTCTCCCCTCCCACCTCGACTCCGTGGAGGCATCCTTCCGAGCAGTCGTCCAGTGACGCCGCCTTCACCCATTCCGCCATCGGTTCGTCCCGTCGTCTCTCTCGTTTCCGGTTCGGTGCCCGGCTCAGTGGCTTTCCAGGCGTCGTTTGATGACGCCCGACACCTTCTCCACGACCCCGCCCAGCGGAAAGCGGGAGAGTACTTCGCCCAGGAACCCCTGTACTACCAGCCTCTCCGCCCGGTGACGGGTGAGACCTCGACTCATGAGGTAGAACAGGGCCTCCTCGTCCAGCTGCCCCACCGTGGCTCCGTGGGAACACCGGACATCGTCCGCCGAGATCTCCAGGTTGGGGAGGGAATCGGCTCGGGCCGTCTCTGAAAGGAGCAGGTTCCGGTTCGTCTGGAAGGCGTCGGTCTGCTGAGCCCCTTTATGGACCTTGATGACTCCCCGGAAGACGGCTCTCGCCCGGTCCTCCAAGGCCCCCTTGTAGAGCAGATCGCTCTTGGTGTGGGGGGCCCGGTGATCCTGGCTCGTGTTGTGGTCGAAGTGCTGATCGTCCTCTCCGAAATACAGGCCCAGCATGTCGGAGTTCGCTCCCGGGCCCAGCAGTTGGGCATTCAGGTCCAAACGGCTCACCGAAGCGCCCAGCGTCACGTTCAGGGTGTCCAGCGTCGCGTCGCGGTGGGCCAGGGTCCGCTGCTGGGAGAGGTGGAACGTTCCCCGCCCCATCCGCTGCAGGGACGCGAACTGCACCTGTGCCCCCTCATGGGCCACCACCTCCACCCCGCTGGAAAAGAGGCTCTGTTCCTCGAGGTCCGATGAGAGTGCCTCGTCCACGTAGGACACCTGGCTCCCCTCCTCGGCCACGAGGAGCACCCGGCTGAAGTAGCATCGACCTGCTTCGGAAATCCAGCGGGACACCCGGATGGGGAGCTCCACCCGGACCCCCTGGGGCACCACGAGGAGGACCCCATCGGTCCAGAAAGCCGAATTCAGCGCCTGGAACTTCCCCGCCTCCGGCGGAAGGATCTGGGTGGCCAGGTGTTCTCGGAGGACCTCCTCATGGGAGTGGACGGCGTCACGCAGGGAGGTGAGAATCACTCCCTTGTCTCGGAGCTCGTCGGATAGAACCCGGTGAACCGTTCGGCCGTCGATCTCCACCAACTCCCCGGCCGAGTCCCGGTCTTCGTCCCGGACCTGGCGAAGGCGCGTGGGGAAGTCGTCCGGAGCCACGGCGGGCCCCTCCAAGGAAACGGATGCCGGCGTAAGCTCTTCCAGCTTGAGCTTCCGGGACAGGTCCGTATAGCGCCACTCCTCGAGCCTGGTGGTGGGGAGGGGGGTTCTCTCGTAGACGGACCAGGCGTGGAGACGCCGTTGCCGGAGCCACTCGGGCTCGTGGGCGCTCAGAGCCTTCACCGCATCCCGGTTCAGGGACTCCGTGACCCCTTCCCCCAGGCTCTCCAGGGCCGGTTCCGTGGCGGTTGTATTTCCCATGGCAGCCGTATGTCTTCCGAAGTTCGGTTCAGATTGGGCAGAGGAGGGGAGGGTCCCCGGGGATGCCGGCGACCCTCCCCTCGTGCAGCGACGTCCAGCGTGGCGTTCGCCCGTTGCCGCCCCGGTCCCGTGTGGCCCGGTCGCCGGGCCCGACTCAGGGAGCCCGGCGGCTCGATGTGGGGGCGGTCATCCCACCGAGCCTTCCATCTCCAGCTCGATGAGCCGGTTCAACTCCACCGCGTACTCCAGCGGGAGGAGCTTGGCGATGGGCTCGATGAATCCGCGGACCACCAGGGCCATGGCCTCCTCCTCCGAGAGCCCGCGGCTCATGAGGTAGAAGATCTGCTCTTCGCCCACCTTGGAGACGGTGGCCTCGTGCCCCACGTTCGCCCGATCCTCTTCGATCTCGATGTAGGGGTACGTGTCGGTCCGGGACGTCTCGTTGATGAGGAGCGCATCGCACTCCACGTTGGACTTGGCTCGGTCCGCACCCTCGTAGACTTTGCAGAGGCCTCGGTAGGTGGACCGCCCCGTCCCCTTCGAGATGGACTTGGCGATGATCTGGGAGGAGGTGTTCGGTGCGGCGTGAACCACCTTTCCGCCCGTGTCCTGGTGCTGACCGTCGCCGGCATAGGACACGGAAAGAACCTTGCCGCTGGCCCCTTCTCCGACCAGGTAGCAGGACGGGTACTTCATCGTGACCTTGGAGCCCAGGTTCCCGTCCAGCCACTCCATGGTCGCGTTCTCGTGAACCACCGCCCGCTG
>SKSR01000028.1 GCA_007122885.1 Gemmatimonadota bacterium | reverse complement strand
GCCATCGCTTGGGCCGCCGGAAACGTGGAATCCCTCATGGGCTATCGGCCCGAGGAACTGGAGGGCCTCCCTGTCACTTCCCTGCTTCCCGACAGTCCGGCCCTCGGGGAACGCCCCTCGATGAGCCGGTCCCGGGCGGAGCCGGCAGCCCAGACCCCCGACGCCGGCCGGGAGCTCCATGCCGTCCGAAAAGACGGTGGGTTCTTCCCCGTGGGCCTCACCCTGGCACCTGTGGAGCTGGAGGGCCAGGGTTTTTCTTTGCTGGTGGTCCGTGATCTCTCGGTGGAGCGGCGGCTGGAGTCGGAACGGTCGGAGATTCAGGGCCGGTACCGGGACCTGTTCGAATCCTCCGTGGACCCCGTCTTCATCACCAGCCGGGAAGGCTGGATCCTGGCGGCGAATCCAGCCATGTCCGAGCTCCTCGGATACACGTTGGAGGAGCTCCGGGGCGTGAACGTGGGGAGCCTCTGGGCCGACCCCCGACGGAGAGACCGGTTCAAGGAGGTGGTGGAGAGCCGCGGGCGGGTCCGCGACTTCGAGGCGTGTCTCGTCCACAGGGACGGCAGCGAACGCACGTGTCTCATTTCCGCCGTCGTGAGGAGGGATGGAGACGGATCGGTAAAGGGGTACCAAGGGATCATCCACGACGTGACCGAGCGGAGGGAGCTGGAGGATCGCCTCCTCCAGTCCCAACGGCTGGAGGCGGTGGGGCGCCTGGCCGCCGGGATCGCCCACGACTTCAACAACCTTCTCACCGCCGTGCGGGCCAATGTGGATCTCCTTCTGGCTGCGGGGACCCCTTCCGCCGAACCGGAGGTCCCCAGTGCCCTTCGGGAGGGTGCCTTGGGGGAGCCCCGTAGCCGAGAGCTCCTGGGGGAGATCCGTCGGGCCTCGGAGCGGGCCGCCGAGCTCACTCAGCAGCTCCTGGCTTTCGGTCGGCGCCAGGTCCTCCAGCCGGAGCCGGTGGACGTGAGCCGGCACGTCGCCGAGACGGTGGAGCTCCTTCGCCGGGTCATCGGCGAGCACATCAAGCTGGAGGTGGAGCTGGACGACTCACTCCCCCCGGTTTCCGTGGACCCGGTCCGACTGGAGCAAGTGGTGATGAACCTGGCGGTGAACGCCCGGGACGCCATGCCGGAGGGAGGCCATCTCCGGGTGGCCACCTCCGTGGAGCTTCTGGAGGACCACGGCTTCGTCTCTCAGGAGCTTCTTCGGCCCGGCCGGTACGTTTGCATCACGGTGGAGGACACCGGGATGGGGATTCCCGAGGAGATCAGGCCCCGGATCTTCGAGCCCTTTTTCACCACCAAGGAGGTGGGGGGAGGAAGCGGCCTGGGGTTGGCCACGGTCCATGGAATCGTGAAGCAGAGCGGAGGGCAGGTGGAGGTGGAGTCCCGTCCGGGAGCGGGTACCCGATTCCGGGTCTTTCTCCCGGTGGGAACGGGGGTCAAAAACGTGGACGTCCCCCCGATGGCGCCTTCCCACGAGGAAGCCGAACGGGAGTCTCCGTACCCTCCGGCCGGTGCGGAAGCTGGGCACGGGAAGACGTTCAGACTGAGGGAAGCGTCGATCGTGGTGGTGGAGGACGACCACGCCGTCCGTGCGGTGGTGGAGCGGGTCTTGGAGCCCCGGGTGGCCTGCGTGGAGTGTCGCTCCGACCCCGTTCGGGTCCTGGAGGAGTACGATGAGAAGCGGATCCGGGACGTGGACGTTCTCGTCACGGACGTGGTCCTTCCGTCCCTTCGTGGCTGGACCCTTGCCCAGGAGCTTCGCAAGCGAAACCCGGATCTTCGGGTCGTCTTCATGTCCGGCTACTCGGAGGATCGGTGGGAAGAGGGCACCCTCCCTCCCGACGCCATCCTGGTGGAGAAGCCGTTCACTCCGCAGGAGCTGCTGGCCCGTATCCGAGAGGCTCTCTGACGGGGAACCCAGACCCTCAGTGTCGGCTCCGCCTTCGCCGGGGCCTCCAATCCAGAGGCGCTACTCCTCCTTCCGGATCAGGGCCTTGAGCGGTCCCGAATCCTCACCCACCAGCCGGGCCACCCGTTCCTTGTGGATGTCCGCCACGATGATCTCCCCCACCTCGGTGGTCACCTCGGTGAAAATCCCCAGCTCCTTCATCTTCTCCGTCTGCACCTCGTTGTCGCGGGTGGGCGTCAGGTAGTGGACCGAGTCGGCCTTGTAGCGGTGGAAGAGGAAGAGCTGGATCAGAGTCATGAGCCGCTTCCGCCTGAGCGTCTCGTCCGTGTTCTGATCCCGGATGGAGAGGATGGCCCTCCGACGCCGGTCCTGGATGTCCGTGAAGATCACGTTCGCCATGCGGTTTCCATCGTCGTCAACCACCTTGAGCTCCAATAGCTCCGATCCGGCCTTGTGGGGCCTGAGCTCCACCTCCAAGGGGGAGCGGATCCCGTGGTGGCTCCGCCACAGCTCCAACCATTCCTCCAGGAGCTTGGGCGGCACCTCCGTCTGGACCAGGTGCTGGTACTGGGTGGAGCCCTTCCCCATGGCCTTGGTGGCCGCCGTCCGTCCCGACGAGGCCGCCAGCGCGCCGTCCAGCCGCGGCCCTCCCACCAGGGTTTGAGGGGTTCGGTAGGGCGACTCCAGGAGGCGGAACTTCCGCTGAAGCCGGGCCAGGGCCAGCATCCCATCCTGGTTCAAAGCCTGGGAGAACTCCTCGGCGGCCAGCCCGTCGATCTGGTGACCCCCGTAGGTGATGAAGTTGAAGACGAAGCCCATCTTGCCCAACTCGGTAGGGAAACGCTTCATCTCCTCGTCGCTCATCCCGGTGGTGTCCCAGTTGAAGGAAGGGGAGAGGTTGTAGGCGAGCATCTTGTCCGGATGCTCGGCGTGGATCGCCTCGGCGAACCGGCGGGCGTCCGCCAGGTCCGCCGTCTTCGTCTCCATCCACAGGAGGTCGCAGAAGGGCGCCGCCGCCAGCGACTTGGCGATGGCGTAGTCGATGCCGCCCCGGATCTGATAGAAGCCGTCCGGGGTCCGGGCGTGTTCACAGTCCCAGGTTGGGTCCAGCCCCAGCTCATCGGCTCGCGCCCCGGCCTCGTAGAGGGATGCTCCCCGGGCGAAGTCCCGCCACTCCTCCACCGATATGTCGAAGCCTTCTCCTTCGCCCACCCGGAACTCCATCACGTCGGCCACGGCCTCGCCGTAGGTCTTGAGGCCGGCCCGGGTCCGCCACGTCTCCATGAACTTGTCGTCGATCCGGTTCAGGGCGGTCTCCACTTCACTGAGCAGTGGATCGGTCGGGAGCTCCTTCGCCGCGTCCTCCACCACGGAGAGGACTCCCGTCTCGTCCAGCCAGCGGAAGGCGTGCTCGTACTCCGACTCGGAGATTCCCGCCAGGAGGTGGCCTCGGACATCATCCACCCCCAACTCGAAGAGGCGCTTGTGGATGGCCAGGCTCGCCGCCCGGTAGCTGGGAATGTCCGTGTTCGTAACCCCCAGGAGGAAGGGATGGTCTCTCTCGTCATTCCGGCTCTCCAGGAACGTGGCTGACTCGGCGTCCGTCCGGGCCACGATGAGCCCGGGCACACCCATGACGTCGAGCTGGAAGCGGGCCGCGTTGAGCCTCTTGATCTGTTCGTCGCAGCCCACCAGCACCTTGCCTCCCTGGTGCCCGCACTTCTTCGTCCCCGGCCGCTGGTCCTCGATGTGATAGCCCGGAACCCCGGCTTCCACGAAGCGGCGCACCAGGTTTCGAACGTGGGCGTCGCCTCCGTGGCCCGTGTCGGCGTCGGCGATGATGAACGGACGGAAGTCTACGGGGGGGACGGCGTCTCGTTCTTCCGGGGAAAGCCGGAGGCGCTGGTACTGCTGGTTGCGGTCCGCGGTGAGGAGAGCTCGGACGAGGACCGCCGCCTCATCGGGGACCTGGCTCAAGGGGTAGCTGGCCAGGTCCGGGCCCGGGTCTTCCGTGATGGACCCTTTCGCCGAGGTAGCCCACCCTCCCAGGTAGATCCCTTCGATTCCCATACGCTTCATCGTCACGGCCTGACCCGGGGAGTACGGCCCGAACGTGGTCATCCCTTTCCGGGCGTAGAAGAGCTCACGAAGACGGGCGTAGAACCCTTCGGCAGCCTGCCGGGCGACAGGGTAGTCGGTGGGGATGGTTCCCCTCTGGGCCACCACGTCCTGGGGGGTGTGGAGACGGAGGATCCCGTCGAATCGATCCTCCGCGAACCAGTTCCGTACCGCTTCGATGGCTCCGTCGTGGTCCGTATCTTGTTGCTTCGCGTTCATCTGGGCTCTCGGTCTATGGACGTTCGGGGCCCGGGCACTCTCGGGCCTCATGAGCTATGGTGACCATCGCGGGGAGGGGCAGCGCCCCTTCCTCGCCGATCAGTTGCCGGCTTCCTGGGGCCCGGTCTCCGGGAAGTCCACATTCCGGGTGATCCGGGATCCCTCCTTGCGGAGTCCCTCCTGGTACCTCTCGATCCGCCGCCGCGCCTCCTTCAGCTCCGCGTTGCCGATATTCAGGTTCAGGAGGTCGATGTACCACGGAGGCTTCACCTCATCCTGGACGTAGGCTTCCACGATCTCCCGGGCCACCGGGAGGGTGGTTCCCTTGGAGACGTCGTGCACGTCCCGGTCGCTGGCGGCCTGAAGCTTTTCGTACTCTTCTTCCAGAAGCCGTTCGAAGAGATCGGCTGTCAGGGGGTCGCCCGAGCGGACTCCCGTCTCCGTGTCGGCTTCAGTGAAGGGGGCCCCCTTGTGCAGCCACTCCCATAGAATGCTCAGTCGGATCTCTCCCGTGGCCATGTCCTCCATAAGGTAGAGGACGTCGTCGTTGCCGAAGTGGTCCGCCGGCTTCAGGGCGGCTGCCTGGAAGCCCTGGAGAAAGGCGTTTCCGTACTGGAGGGCGACGCTCAGGAGGTCTCGGGCTCCGGCCACCGTTCGGGGGGCGTCCTCCAGGAGGAAGAGGCCTTGCGCATCCCCTTCCGTGTAGGTCAGGGGGGGGAACTCCCTGCCGAGCTGGTTGTCCTCACCGGCCTTCTCCCACACCGGGCGGACGATGTGGACCATCTTCCAATGGGCCACCCACTTTCCGCTCGCTCCTTCCCGCTGTTCCCGTTCAGCCCCGCCCACGGCCTTGGCCATCCCGGCCTCCACGCCCTCGGGCGAGCCCACTGGGATGTTGGGCTCCATTCCGCCCTGCCACAGCGCGAAGTTTCCGTTCCGGTCGGGAGTGTTCACGGCCCGGCGGACACGGTCCTCGTAGTGGCGCATATACCCGTACGTCATCCCGATAGCGTCGATGTTCGGGTTCTGGAAGTCGGGGTCCCAGGCCACGGCGTCCGCCACGCTGTTGATGTAATCCCAGCGACCGGTGTTGTAACCCACGAAATGAGGCCCGAGGGCAGCCCGGATCTCCATGAGCTGGAAGCTGGCCTCCACCTGCTCCACCAGGACGTACGCCTTGATCGTGCCCGTGGGGAGGGTGAGGTGTTCCTCCAACTCCGTGAGGATCCGGTTCCACAGCGCCGCCTCCTCCGCCGTCTGGATCTTGGGCAGGTAGAGGACCACGGACGCCCCCCGGTCACGCAGGGCCTGGTGGTTGTTCACCACGTAGAGAGCCGCGTCCACGATGGAGGCGGAGAAGCCCTCCCGCCCGCCGTCCAGCGTTATGTGCCGGTCGTCCAGGTGGAGGCCCCTGGCCCGGTAGATCACGGTGGTGAAATCGAGCTGCTCCCTCCAGTCCTCCACGATCTCGCGGCCCAGGAAGTCCCGGGACCAGGCATTCATCTCCCCGGCCACCTCCTCGGCCACCTCCAGGAAGAGAGGGTCGCGATGGATAGCCAGCTTCAGGTTCCGCTGGTTGTCGAGGGACATGGTGTTCACCTGTCCCAGGGCGTCCTCTCCGTCGAACATCCACCCATCGGCTCCGGAGAGCAGGGCGTAAGCCACGTTTCGGATGCTTTTCTCCACGGAGGCTCGGGGCCGCGTGGCCGGCCCCGTGCCCTGGATCCATTGCCGCCGAAGATCGTCCGGAATCGCCGAGCCCTCGAACGCCCCCTCCCGGGCCTCCCGGACGGTGAGGCCCGTCCCCGGGATCTTCGAATCCGGGGTCAGGAACGCAATGCGCTCCCGGTTCCGGGCCCTTCGATCCCGGACTTCCATTCGTTTGCCCATGAGCTCCTTACGCTTCCGGTCCAGCGGAGCGAGGGCGTCCAGGGCAGCGAGGGCAGCGGGCGTGAGCAGGTCGTCGTACTCGTCGACGAGGCGGCGGGCCATGACCAGGCCGCCGGGAGTGGCGGTGCGTTCCCCCGTTACCTGGGAGGATGACGTCATCGTATCGGTCCTGTGGATTCGGTTGTAGGGTAGGTCCATCTGGCGAAGCCAGTTGCGACGCTACCAGAGTGCCCCTGCAAGGACAAGGCCCGACCGCCCCCACCCGTTCCTCGGTCGCCGATCGGGATCACCCGGCTCGATGGCGTTGTTCAAGGAACTCCTGGACCTGAAGGACCGCCTCGAGGCCCCGGCCGAAGTCGTAGCGGATTCGACGGCGGAGCGGGCGGCTCGTGACGTGGACGCGGCTCCCTTCCCCTTCGGCCTGTACCTGGAGCGTCAGCTCCGCTCCCGGGCGTAGGAAATGGGGGGGGACACGCCCTCGGATGCACCCATCTTCCCCGGCGCCCTCGTACACGCCCCCATTCAGGGTCTCGAGGGCCTCCCTGCACCTCCTGGAAGCCTCCGTCGGGGGAGCGGACAACGAAAGAACGCGCTCCTGATGGGGGCTGTAGTCCCGAGGAGTGGGTTCCCCTACCAGCCGGCGGACGGCTCTCTTGTGGAGCGCTCTGGAGCCCACCAAGAAGAGGGCCCCCAAGGCCATTCCCACCACGAGTCCGCCACCGGCCCACCGGGCCAGTTCTTCCAGCATGGAGTGCTTCTCCTGGCTCCTCGAGGGTTCGGCCCTGTGGGGTCCCGGGCTTTCAGCCCAGTGAGATCTGGTTCCAGCCGGGACCCTCGTACCACTCCACCTCCACTTCCAAGCTCTTCTTGAGCCCCCGCTCTCCCTTGTCCTTTTCGTCCAGGGAGATCTCCAGTACCAGCGCGTCGGGGAGCTCGGTGGTCACCTCCTCTTCCCCTTGGCGGAGAACCACGGAGCCGGACTCGATGCGGTCCCCGAGCTCTCGCAGGAAGCCGGCCACACGGGCCCGCGTCGCGTGCTCCTTCGTGTCCACCAAGCGCCGCTTCTTCTTCGGTCCGCTCATAGGGCGTCTCCTCGGGTGCTCTTTCGGTCCGGGGCCCCGGACTCCTTCCGGTCCGGGCTCACTCGACCCGGATCACCCCGGTTCTACCTTCGTCCAGGTGTTGATCACATCGACAGGGTTATTCGCCCGGCTCCCCAAAGGTGTGCTCGAAGGAGGTGGGTCGGAGCCCGACTTCCAGCGTTGTCGGAACGACCTACCTCGGGGCCACCGGGTCCGGTGCCCCCTTCAAAGTATCGACACGATCGGCGAGAGAAAAAAGGCTCCGGTCTGCTCCGATCCTCAGTGGGTTCCCGCCGGCATGGAGGTCCCCGTAAGCACCCCCGTCACGAGGAGCACCAGAGCCGCGGCTCCCACCTCCAGTCCGGCTCGCCGGTACACGGATCGCCGCCCCGCCTCCGAGCTCAACTTGGGAAGCCCCTTTCGCCAGTTCACGAGCCCGAGGAGCAACACGATGCCCGCCAAGGCGATCTTCGCCGAGAGAACCCTTCCATACGTGCTGTTCCAGAGCTGGGCCACTTCTCCAAGGTGGATGGCGGCCAGGATCGTCCCCATGAACAGGAGGACCGCCACCGAAACCATGGCTACCGGCGAAAAGGCCCGGAGCTGGGGTGCCAGCGGAGGGGCGTAGCCGTGGATCGGGCGGCTCAGGAGGAGGATCAGCGCAAGGGAACCGATCCAAGTGCCCGCGGCCAGGGTGTGGGAGGCGTCCATCGCCACGGCCAGTGGCCGGTTTCCGGGGACGGACATGGCGTGGCTCGACAGGGAGAGGGTGAGGACGAGGAGCACCGTTCCCACCCAAACGGTCTTCCAAAGGCCGGGTAGGGACTGACTCCCGTTCCCCTCGGCCCGGGGGCCCGGGGTGGCCCCTGGTAACGGTCTCATTCGGATTCCCATGAAAACGAGAAGCAGCCCCACCAGGACCACGCCCTGACCGACCCAGACCCATCCCCAGAACATCTCCCGAATCAGGAACGCCAGGTCCTCCGAGAGAGGGACGAAGGGATCCCGGAACTCTTGGACCTGTGCATACATTCGGAGGCCCCACACCGGAAGGAGCAGCAAGACCGCCACCGCTCCGGCCCCGGCCGCCCGGCGTTCCAGCCCCGACATCGAATCCGGGCCCGGCCCGCCCTTCGCCCCGTCGTCCGGGGGGCTTTCATCGGTTCTTCCCGTGGCGGCCGGGGCGATCCAGGTCCTCCATGCGGCTACGCCCACCACCAAGACGACGCCTGCGAAGAGGAGCCAGCGGTGAAGCGGTCCCACGAAGGACTCGATCACTCGACCCGGAAGTCGAACTCTCCGTTCTGGGCGTGCCCGTCCTGGGCGATGGTCCTCCAGTGCACCCTATATTCCCCGGAGCCCAGCGGAGCAGTGACCTCGATGTAGACCTGCTTGGGATCGTCGGGATCGGCGGCAGCCTGGGTGGTCTCCATCAGCTCACCCGCTTCGTCCACCAACCGGACGGTGGTCCCGTTCAACTGCGGAGGTTCCGAGTACCACAGGCGGATTTCCGCCGGCGGCTCGTTGAGAACCGCTTCCTTGTCCGGGTCCGTGTCCAGCAGTTCCAGGTGTCGTACCGACTCCGTCTCGCCTCGGATCGGGGCCAGAGCCAGTGTCGTACCCAGGAGCGTCAGGGCCGTCAGAAAGAGGGCGGCCGCCCTCCAACCCCGCGTCACCGGTAACGGTGCGTTGGTGGATCCGACCATGATCGTTTTTCTCCGGTTTGGGTTGCTCGTTCAGCTTTCCCGTTGGTGTCCTTACCTCCGGACCGGGCCAGAGTCTCAGGGAAGGCCCACCAGCTCCACATCGAATACCAACGTGGCGTTCGGGGGAATGACGCCATCTCCCGCCCCCTCAGGGCCGTAGGCCAACTCGGGAGGGATGACGAGGAGGCGCCTCCCGCCCACGCGCATTCCTTCCAATCCCTCGTCCCACCCGGGGATGACCACCCCCATCCCCAAGGGGAAGGAAATGGGGTCACCGTCCCGACTTGTATCGAACACCGTTCCGTCCGGAAGGCTCCCCGTGTAATGGGCCTCAACCATATCGCCCGCCTCCGCCGGAGGGCCGTCTCCTTCCGCCAAGTCCTCCATGTAGAGGCCAGACGCCGTCCTTTCCAGGCGCTCGAAGTCCACGCCGAGCTCCGGGTCGTACTCCAACTCCCGAGGCTCAGGGGCTTCACCCACCGCGGGCGATTGAGCTTCGTCCATCTGGTCCGACGCAGGATCGGCTTCCGGGGGAGCGTCGGCGCACGCGGCGACCCCGGCGAGGAGCAGGACGGCTGCGAAGTTGGGAAAAGTGCGGTGCATTGCGTCTCCTGGGACGAGGTGCGTAATGATCGACGAAGGTGGCCTCCCGGGTGCTGCCGGAACAGCCCGAACGGGTCGGCCGGAGACCATCCGACGGCCACGCCCGGTTCTACCCCGTCTCACCGAAGGGCTCCCGAGTCCCTCGAGTCGGATCCGTTCCCCCGTGCTTCCGAAGGTGCCGGGCTAGCCTTCGACCGAGGGCCAGGATGGTCAGCACCGTGGGACGCCCCAGGGACCGCGGAAAGACCGACGCGTCACAGACGTAGAGTCCCCGGACCTCGGTGGCCAGATCCGAGTCCACCACGTGGCCCACCCGGGCCGTAGCCGACGGATGGGTGCCACGGAGAGGAGTGGAAACGAGGGAGTCGACGGCGCACCCCGCCTTCCTCAGGATTTCTCGGGCCACGCTCTCCGCTGCCTGAAGGCGGTTCCGTTCGTCGGGGGTGAGACCCTTGTGGAGGCGGTGTTCCGCCTCCACTCCACCGGTGATCTCGTCGGTGAGCTTGATCATTACCCCCAGGGTCCTCCCCCACCGGCTCCATGCCAGGGCGTCCCGAAGGCTGCGGCGGCTCATGATGATGGGGTACATGAGCCATGGGTCCACCAGGGTGGAGTAGAGGACCTCCAACTCCTCGTCGAAGAAACTCCAGGTCATGGGAGGGTCCTGGCCCATGCCCGGGCCCTTGCGGGTGCCGTAGACCATCAGGGTGCTGTCCATGGCCATCCCCCGGCCCGCCTCCGCGATTCCCGCCGTGTGCAGAAGCACGGGCGTACCGATCCCTCCGGCCGCCACCACGACGGTGGAGGCTTCCAACTCGAAGGGGCGCCCAGCCGTTCTTACCCGGACTCCGGAGACGGTTCCTCCCTCCACCAGGATCTCGTCGACCGGGGTCCGGGTCCGAAGTTCCGCTCCGGCCCGGACCGCATCATCCACCCAGGAGCCGGCGTTCCACTTGGCACCGCAGCGGCACCCGAGCATGCAGTGGGCTCCGCATGCGAAGTCCTCCGAGGACTCCGGGCTCAGGAATTTTTCCTGTGGCTCCCACTCCATCCCCAGCGACCCGGCCGCTTCCGCGATCCGTGTGGATGCTT
>SKSR01000201.1 GCA_007122885.1 Gemmatimonadota bacterium | reverse complement strand
GCTCCGGCCGCGACCGCCGGCCCATCCCCCACGACCCGCCCTGGCCCCGTCACCCCTCCGGCCTCCGCCGGAGCGGCGAGCGCGAGCGCCACAGGGCAGAGGCCCACCGCTGGAACCCCGAAACCCTCCCCCGGTCCCGATCCGTCCCGGGAAACGGGCGATCCGTCCCGTAAGGCGTCGCAGTCATCCCATGAGGCATCGACTCCATCCCATGAGGCATCGGGTTCATCCCGTGGGGCATCGGATCCATCCCGTGGGGCATCGGATCCATCCCAGCAGGTGTCGGGTTCACCCCGGCAGGGGTCCGGTCGACCCGGGGAGCTTCCCTCGGGGGCACGTCCGTCCGAACCATCGTCGGCGGACGCGCCTCCATCCGAGACCTTTCCCTCCGAGGCTCCTTTCTCCGGGCAGTCTCCCTCCGAGGGACCTGCGTCCGGGGAACCTCCCTCCGGGGAACCCGGCCAGGCTGATGACCCAGCTCGGAGGGAACGGGAGATCGATCCCGGCCTCCCCTTCTCCGACGAAGCGGCCGGACGCGAGGAAGGTGGCGCGGCCGAGGAGCACGAGGATGCGGACCGAGACTGGGAACGGGACGCGGAGCGGGAGGACACGGACGATCCGGACGACGACGACTCGCCCCCCTCCTCCAGCCGCTGGCGCCCCCGGCGGAGGGTGTGACCGCCGGCCCCGAGTAGCCGGAGATCTCGATCGCCGGACCTCGTGGTTCGGACCTGGCCGTGAGCCAGAAGCGCTCCTCCTCGGCGGGAGCCCTCCGGGTTTGGAGCGTTTTGAGCTCGGATCGACCCAAGCTTGGATCGCTTCGGGCCGGGATGATTCCGGGCTGGGTCGCTTCGGGCTTGGACCGTTTCGGCCTTGGGTCGTTACGGGCTCCGACTATTCTGGGCTTAGGCCGTTCCGGGCCGGGATTGCTTTGGGCTTGGATCGCTTCGGGTCTGGGTTGCCTCGGGCTCGGATCGTTTCGAGCTTGGATCACCCTTGCCCCGAATAGCTCCGGCCTTGATCGGTCCCCGGCTCAACACCTCGGGGACCACCACGTCGCGGGGTCCGTCGCCTCAGCCCACTCCACTCAGAAAACCCCGGTGATCCGGCCCCAAAGGATCCCCACACGTTCGTGGACCGCCCGCTCGATCATGTGGACGCCCCCGCCGGACGGGAAGTTGCCTCGCAGGCTCCGCGGCTGGTCCAGAGAGTAGCGCTGAGCGGGAGCAGGAATCGGATCCAAGCCCCGGCCCCGGAAGTGAAGCACGGCCCGGGGCAGATGAGCAGCCGAAGTGACCAGGATGAAAGGCTCTCCCGGATCGATCCGAGCTCGCGCGGCCTCTGCTTCCTCTCCCGTGTCCCTGGGCCCCGGATCCACCTCCACGAACTCCTCGGAGACCCCGAGGTCCAGCGCCACGTCCGCGTTCGCCTGAGCGCTGGAAAACCCTTCCACCGGACCGTATCCGGTGAAGAGAAGGCGCGTGCCCGGCAAAGCCCGGTGAAGCCGGACCCCTTCCAGGACCCGAAAAAGCGCCTCCCCACTCAGGCGGGCATGGGGCTGAACCTCCGGATGGAACCCGGCCCCGTGGCCCAAAACCACGATCCACTCCACCTCGGAATTCACCGATTCCGGCTCGATGATGTGCGGATACTCTTCCTCGAGAGGGAGGATCAACCGATCTCCCACCGCCGGAAGGGAAACGAGGAAGAGGAGAAGGATCCCCGTGAGAATCAGGCTCCGTCCCAATAGCTGCCTAGAGGTGGCCCAGAGGAGAACGAGCCCGGCCGTGAGGAGGAAGAGGACCACCGGCAGGGGCATGATGAGCCCGCCCAGAATCTGCTTGATGGGAAACACGAGCCGACCGACCGTTCCTGTTGATGAGTGATACAGCTCCACCCAAGAGCCCGCATGGCCCGCCGCACGCACGCGCCCGACGGCAACGCCCGGCGAACAGACCCGACGGCAACGTCCAGCGCCCCCCCCCGGCGACAAGGCCCGGTGGCGGCCTGGCGGCGACGCCCGACGGCAAGACCCGGTGGCGACGTCCCACGGCAAAACCCGCCGCAACGCCCAGCGGCAAGGCCCAACACCGATGTCCGACGACAACGTCCGGCGACAACGTCCGACGACAACGTCCGACGACAACGTCCGACGACACCGCCCAACGACACCGAGCGTCCGCAAGGCCGGCGGCAACAAATATGCATCCGACCGATGATAAGGAACCCGCACACGGCCGGGGACGACGAACCCGCACACGGCCGGGGACAACAAACGCGAACACGACCGCGGAGCACAAGATAGGTGAAGTCAGGTGGGATTCGGGAGTGCTGTGCTTCCCGTGAGAGGCGCGATATGCGAGGCCCTTGTTCTTAGGTTGGGGCCTGGATCGGCGTTCTTCCCGGTGTTCCTGTAGAGCGGCTCGGGGACAAAGACCCCTTCCTGGAGGCCGAGGATATTTACTGGGAACAGACACCCCTTCCGGAGATCGAGTCCCTCACCCGGGATCGATGTCCCTTGCCCAGGGTCGAATCCCTTGCCGGGATCGAGTCCCTTTTCGGGGTCGAGTCCCTTGCCGGGGTCGAGTCCCTGCTGGCGGCCGAGTCCCTGCTGGCGGCCGACTCCCTTTTCGGGAACGGGAGCTTCTCGCCGAGGCCGTCTCCAGCGGACGCGGTTCAGCTGAACCGCCCCACCGAGCCATGAGCATCCCCACATCGGTACGACCACCGACATCGGATGAAACACCTCCGGACTGATGCCTCGGACCGTTCCCTCAACCGGAGCGCCCCCT
>SKSR01000206.1 GCA_007122885.1 Gemmatimonadota bacterium | reverse complement strand
TGTACGTTACTCCCGATCCGCCGGGCGCCCCCGGCAGGGCTGCCCGTTCCCGAACCCGGTCGTTGGGGGGGAAAGACCATGCGCCTGCGTTCTCGTGTCCCCGGCTTCAGGACGGTCTGCGCTCCGCTCCTCGCTGGAGCACTTTCCGTTGCCGCTCTTGGAGGTATCCAGCCAGAGGGGATGGGGGTGGTCGAGGGAGCCTCCGTGGAGGCTCCCGGAATCCCGCTCTCGCTCCGGGACTCCACGGAGCCGTCACCCATTTCGGTAGGGTTCAACCACGTCTGTGGCTTGCTGCCGGAAGGGGAGGTCCGCTGTTGGGGGTCGAACGATTGGGGGCAGCTCGGCGACGGGACCCGGGACGCCAGGGAGAATCCAGAGCGCGTGTCGGGGGAGAGGCTCTTTCATCGGATTTCCTCCGGTCAGCGCCGGAGCTGCGCCCTGTCGGAAGGCCAGGCGTTCTGCTGGGGATCGAACCGGTTCGGGGGACTCGGTGACGGCACCGGGGACGACAGCGGCGAGCCGGTGCCGGTGGCCGGCGGCCACTCGTTTGCGGCCATCTCGGTAGGGGCCCGGCACGCCTGCGGCCTGGACCAAGGCGGCCGGGTGTTCTGCTGGGGCATGAACCGACAAGGCCAACTGGGAGATGGGACCACCGAGGATCGCCATCGACCCACCCCGGTGTCCGCCGAAGCATCGTTCACGGCGGTGGCTGCGGGGCTGGAGCATACATGCGCCCTGGGGGAGGACGGAGCTACGTACTGCTGGGGTTCGAACCACCTGGGCCAGTTGGGGCACGGAGAACGGTCCGACATGGAGACGGCGCCCGTGCCCGTGGAGACCGATCTGGCCTTTTCGATCCTCTCCGTGGGCTACAACGTGAGCTGCGCCCTCACCGACGACGGAAGTGCCTACTGCTGGGGTCCCAACCACACGGGCGCTTTGGGAGACGGGACGGACGAGCTCCGCACCATCCCGACGGCGGTGGACGGGGGACACGCCTTCCGGACCATCTCGGTGGGGCAGCTTCACGTCTGCGGGCTGGACCAGGACGGCGGGAGCCACTGCTGGGGCCTGAACAGCCGGGGCCAGCTGGGCGATGGAACTCGCACCAGCCGGAATACCCCCACCCGCGTGGAGAGCGAGGTCTCGTTCGATTTCCTCTCCGTCGGGGGGCGGCAGTCGTGCGGCGTGACGGTGGGAGGCCAGGTCTTCTGTTGGGGTCGCGACCCGAACGAGCCGCTGGGAGGGGAAGGGGAGACGGACCGCCTCGAGCCGGCGCCGGTGGCCGAGGGGGTCGCGTTCGGCGTCCCGGCGGTCCCGTAAAGGCTCGCGCTACCGGGCGTCGGACCGTCCCGTGCCCGTACGATAGAGGGCGTCGGCGGCGGCCCGGAGCCCGTCGGCGCCCAGGGAGCCCCCTTCCAGGGCCTCCATCCACGAGCTTGGGAAGGCCGAGGCCCCGTTCGCACCTCCGGCCAGGGCTCCGGCCATGGCTCCCACCGTGTCCGTGTCCCCTCCCAGGTTCACGGCCCGCACCACGGACTCCTGGGCACCCCCTTCCACCGAGAGGAAGGCCCAGAGCGCCGCAGGGACGGACTGGGACGCTCTGGCTCCGGTCCCCAGGTTCCGGGCAGCCTCCTCCGGTTCGGCGTCGAGGTGGGTGCGCACCCACCGGAGGGCCCGGGCCACCTCCGGGTGCCACGGCTCCCCGTGTCTTTCCAGCTCCTCCACGAACGGCAAGGGCTCGAGCGGGTCCCCGAGGGAGACGGCCGAGTGGACCGCCAGGGCCTGCAGGCGGGCGCCGTCGGTCCCGACCGGATGCTCGTGGCCCGTGACCTTTGCCTGTGCCACCGCCGCGTCGGCCACCCGGTCCCGGCGGCCGAGGAAGGCGAGGGCCACGGGCGCCACGCGCATGGCCGCCCCGTTCGCCCAGGATCCTCCCGGAAGCCGGTGACGTTCCACTGCGTCCCGCCAGGGGATTCCGGAGCGGATCTCGGACAGGATGACCCGGGCGTTGCCACCGTAGCCCCGCTCCGGCCGGAACCGGGCCGCGAAGCGATCCGCCACTACGTCCAGGTCCACGGCGTCGGGGGTGCTCGCCAGGGCCTCGGCCAGGGCCAGGGTCATGTGCGTATCATCCGTCACCGTCCCCCGTCCCAGCCGAGCTTCCTTCATCTCCCTGAGCTCCCCGAACCGCTCCTGGATGGCGTCCATGGGCGCACCCTCCACGGGCATCCCCAGAGCGTCCCCCATGGCGGTGCCGAGCAGCACGCCGTGGAATCGATCCCGCATGCTCCCCGGCTTCATCCACTCCTCCATCGTGGCGTCCATCGGCTACATCAACGGTGATTCGGTGCGGCCCGGCTCCGGAGGGGGCTCCAACCGGGTCCGGGTTCGTGCGTATCTTACCGCACACGGGAGCGGGCTTTCTCGTTCCTCGGGGCCGGGCCCCATCGGCTCAATCTACTCATTCACCCGACCCGGATTTTCATGGCCACCCTCCCCGAACCGTCTCACCGTGAGTTCGCCCAGGCCCCTCTGGACGGCCTACGCGTCGTGGACTTCTCCTCGAACCTGGCAGGTCCCTACTGCGGGCAGATCCTGGCGGACATGGGGGCGGACGTGGTGAAGGTGGAGCGACCCGGGACGGGGGACCCGGCTCGTCGGTGGGCGCCTCCCGAATGGGGAGGCGAAGGGACCCTCTTCCTGGCGGCGAACCGGGGAAAGCGGAGCCTGGCCTTGGATCTGGCCACCGAAGAAGGCCAGGAAGTCGCGGCCCGGTTGATCGACGGTGCCACCGTGATCCTCCAGGCCTT
>SKSR01000131.1 GCA_007122885.1 Gemmatimonadota bacterium | reverse complement strand
CTGCGATGTGGAAGTGGCTGGAGCGAAAGCCCACCCCATCCAGCTCGAGCTCCCTGCAAAGGTGGACGATCCACGCCACCACGTCGGCGAGAACGCCCAAGCCGGGATGTTGCTGACCTGGAAGTGCCTCTTGACCCGGAGGGAAGGAAGCCCTTGGATCCTGCAATAGAAGCCACTCGACCCGGAGGATTCGGGCCTCCTCCACGGACCGGTCGTCCACGACCATCCTCAGCTCCATGAGAAGCTCGCCTTCCCCCGGAGCACCGAAGACCCGGACCGTGGGCCCGAAGCCGGACGACGGCAGGATCTCCACCCGAGGCTTCGCATAGCCGCGCGCCCGGATCTGTTCCAACACCCCGAACCGATCCAAACCCTCCTCCACATCCGTCTTCCGGTACCGACCCAGAAGAAGGTTCTCGCTTCCGGCCCCTGGAGCCACTCCCACCAGGTCTCCTTCGGAAAAGGTCCAAGCGAAGGGATCCGCTTCGTCCGGTTCCGTCCCACCAATCGGATCGACGGTATCGAGCCACCGGACCCGGCCCAGGGAGACGGCCACGTCGTCCGGGGGACGCACCTCCCGGCCCGAGAGGAGCCAGGAGAAGAAACGAGCGGACGTGCGCCAAGCTCCCGAGCCGTACCCTCCGCCCAGAAGCACGATGAAGGGGACCGGTCCCACCTGCCGCTCCACCTCCTCGAACACGAAGCGGTCGCGGGCTGCCACGGCCCGAGAGGAGAGCCGAGCGTCACCCAGGGCGTCTTCCTTCGCCACGTCCACCCCGGCCACGTAGAAGACGATACCCGGTTCGTGCTCCTCCACCGCCGGCGGGAGGTGCTCCCGCAAGGCCTTCAGATATTCCGCGTCCTCCACCCCGGGCCCCAGCGCCACGGAGGTGGAGGCCACCGCCTCGGTCCGGTCCCGATCTTCATTGTGGATGGAGAAGGTGTGTACGGTGAAGTCACGGGCGAAGGCGGCACGGGTGCCCTCCCCGTCGTGGAGATCCAGATCCACGATCAGCACCGGGGTCCCCACTCCCCGGCTCCGAAGGCGGGCAACGGCCACGGCCACATCGTTCAAGAGACAGAAGCCGCTGCCGCGCTCCGGACCGGCGTGGTGGAGTCCACCCCCCAGATGGACGGCCGTCCCCCGCCTCCGGAGAGCCAGGCGGCTCGCTTGTATCGTTCCTCCGGCCATGAGCCGCTGGAGCTCCACCACGGCCCCCTCCTCCTCGGGCCGCAGAGGAAGCCCCAAGATTTCGGAAACCGCCCCGTTTTCCTCCAGCGACCGGAGGTAGGCGGGTGAATGGACACGCTGGAGGTTCTCCACCGACGCAGGGTGGGGCTGGGAGACGTGCCGGTCCCGGATCCAACCCTCTTCGAGCAGGTAGGCCAGAATCCGCTCGGCCCGGAGTGGGTCCATGGGAACTGAAGGAATGGCCCTCCGGTAGCGGGTATGGTAGACGAACGGAACCCGCCCCGGCCGGCGCAGGAAGCGCCGAACCCCCTTGAGGAGGCGACGGGAGAGAGGTCTCCCGTCACTCATGCTGAGGGCCCGAAGGGTGGCGCACCGGCTAGCCTCCTGGAGCCTGAATGCAGAACCGTGAAGACGGGGCCTCGGCGGCGGCGAGTCCGACTCCCGGCCTCCTTTCTTGGGAGGCGTCGGTCACCTCCCTCGAACCGGGATCGCCCGCCACGGCCACACCGGCCTCTCATCTCGGACGGCCCGCCCCAGTCCAAGAGCGCGTTCCGGGCCCGGCGGAGCAAGATCCAGGTCCGCTGGTTGGAGCCCCCCCCGGAGCAAGCCCTGGACTCCCGGGGCCGGGTGCACCCGACCCCGGAGCCCTACCTCCGATCCCCAGGGTGGCGGGGAAGACCGAAGGAGGTGGGGTGCACAAGTTCGATCCTCCGGCGGCTCCGCCCGGTGCGGTACCGGGCCTGTGGCACGATGTAGTCGTAGCTGCGGGTGAAACGCTGGCTGTTTCGAGTCATGATCGCCATCTCTATCTCCATCTATTTATCGAGCGGCCTCGCTGCACCTTCGCCCTGCCGGGCTCCGGGGGCGGGGGCTCGGCCGCTGCCTCGAAGCGCCCCGCCCATCCTCCGTTCACTCTCCCCTACGGAGGGTGATCGGAATCGGTTTCAGAGCGTCGGCCTCCGGACCGGGGAAGCCCGTGGGATCGGCCCGGCCGAGAGTTCGGCGTCCATTCACCCCTCCGGGCCTGGTGCTTCCCGGAGCTTGCCCGGCAGAGACTTGGCGCCTACGCTGCCTTAAGTCGGTCCGCCCTCGATGGTCGCCCCAGGTTCGCTCCCCGACTCGCGGGACAGCGAACCCATTCGGGGGGATTTCCACCCATTTCGTCGACCCGGAGCTTTATCATGCCCTATCTCCGAGCAGCCACCACCCTCGCTCTCCTCTGCTTCGGCGGAATGGTCCTTCACCTTTCGGCCCAGAGCCAGGAAGCTCCAGAGGAGGAAATGGGCTTCTTCATCACCAGCGTCGGGCTCGGGAACGGTGCGGACCTGGGCGGCCTCGAAGGAGCCGACGCCCACTGCCAGGCCCTGGCCGAGGAAGTGGGGGCGGGACATCGGACATGGCGGGCCTACCTGAGCACACAGGCCACGGGCGGGGAGGCGGCGGTGAACGCCCGGGACCGCATCGGAGAAGGCCCCTGGCACAACGCCGACGGCCTGCAAATCGGAGAGAACGTGGACGAGCTCCACTACAACAACGCCAACATCCGATACGAGTACGCTCTGAACGAACGGGGAGAGACGGTGAACTCGGGCGTCATGGGAGACGACCCCAATTTCCACGACATCCTCACCGGGACACGCCT
>SKSR01000102.1 GCA_007122885.1 Gemmatimonadota bacterium | reverse complement strand
TTCCTCCAGGCGTGGGCGGCCACCGGAGTGCCGTCGTTCTTCATTCTCGACTTGGTGGGAACGCCCCTCTCCCTCACGGAGCAGCTCTGGCTCTTCGCAGCCTTCGGCTTGGCTTTCGCCATCAAGGTTCCGGTATTCCCCTTCCACACCTGGCTACCCGACGCCCACGTGGAGGCGCCTACCCCTGGTTCCGTGATTCTGGCGGCAATCCTCCTCAAGCTGGGCACCTACGGGTTCGTCCGGGTCCTTCTGCCCCTCTTCCCGGTGGCCGCTGGACACCCGGTGGTGGTGGGGGTCATGCTCGGCCTGGCGGTAGTGGGGATCATCTACGCGGCCTGGGTCGCCGCCATTCAGCCGGACGCCAAGAAGCTGGTGGCGTACACGTCGGTGGCGCACATGGGCTTCGTGGTCCTGGGTGTGTTCGCCCTGACCATCACCGGGATCCAGGGAGCCCTACTGGTCATGATCTCCCACGGAATCTCCACGGGCGCACTCTTTCTCCTGGTGGGGATGCTCTACGAGCGGCGTCACACCCGGCTCATCGAGGATTTCGGAGGCCTAGCGCAGGTGGCGCCCCTCTTCGCCACCGCCTTCGTCATCACCGCCCTGGCCAGCATCGGAGTGCCGGGGACCAGCGGCTTCGTCGGCGAGTTCCTCGCCCTTCTGGGCGCCTTCGAAAGGCATCCGGTGGTGGCGGGCGTGGCGGCCACCGGTGTGATCTTCGCAGCCTACTACATGCTCCCCATGGTCCAGAAGATCGTCTTCAACGACCTGGACAAGGAGGAGAACCGGACCCTTCCGGACCTGGATCGGAGGGAGGTGGCGGTTCTGGCCCCGCTGGTCGCGCTCATGATCGGGCTGGGTGTGTACCCTCAGCCGGTTCTCGAACGCATGGAGCCGGGCGTTCAAGCCATCGTCGAGCGAGTGGAGCGAGCGGGGGTGGAGCTCGTGGAGGAAAGGGAGTCGGAAGAGCCCTGGTCCGTGGGGCTGACCGACGAACGGGATCGGGCCGGGGCCCGTGAGGCCTCCGGCGCCTCGGATCGATAGACGGCGGGAAAGGGGATATCTGGCGCCATGGAACTGGATTTTGCGAGGCAGGCGGACCTGATCTGGGCCCTCCTTCCGGAGATCGTGCTCTCCGTCACTGGAATGGTGGTGCTCCTGGCAGGCGTCTGGAACCGGAACAAGCCCGGCTCCCAGGACCCGGTCTGGCTGGGGGGGCTGGCCCTGGGCGGGATCCTCCTGACCGGGGCGGTGAACGGGTGGCTTTACGGCGTTCAGGAAGTGGGGTCCGAAGGGATCATCGCCCTGGACTCGTTCCGGCTGTTCGCCAACTGGCTCTTCCTCCTGGGCGCCGCGCTCACCATCGTGGTCTCCTTCGACTACGTGGAGCGCCAGCGCCTGCAGGTAGGTGAGTTCTACGCCCTCATCCTTTTCGCTACGGTGGGGATGATGTTCATGGGCGGGGCCCGGGATCTGATCCTGATCTTCCTGGGCCTCGAAACCATGTCCGTCGCCGCATACGTCCTCACCGCATACAACCGCCGGTCGAGACAATCGGCCGAGGCTGGACTCAAGTACTTCATCCTCGGGGCGTTCTCCACCGGCTTCCTCCTGTACGGGATCGCCCTGGCGTACGGGGCCACCGGGACCACCAACGTGGCCCAGATGGCCGCAAGCATCGAGGCTGGGGCCGGGCTCAGCGGGCTCCTTCTGGTATCGATCGGGCTCCTGGCGGTGGGCTTCGCCTTCAAGGTCGGGGCCGTCCCCTTCCACATGTGGACGCCGGACGTCTACGAAGGCGCTCCGTCACCTGCCACGGCGTACATGGCCGCTGCCGTTAAGGCGGCGTCCTTCGTGGCCTTCGCCCGAGTCTTCCTCGTCGCGTTCGAGGGGGTCTACACGAGCTGGTTCCCCATCCTTTGGTGGCTCGCTGCCCTCACCATGGTCGTGGCGAACCTCGTCGCCCTGACCCAGGCCAACGTCAAACGAATGCTCGCCTACTCGAGCATCGCGCATGGTGGATATCTCCTGGTGGCCGTCGCCGCTGCGAACCAGATGGCTACGGCCGGGCTGCTCTTCTACCTCCTGGTCTACACGTTCATGACCATCGGGGCCTTCGGGGTCTTGATGATCGTTTCCCGCCAGTCGGAGGACCGGCTCCAACTGGAGGACTACTCGGGTCTCGGTTGGCAGCAGCCTGCCCTGGGCGTGGTGTTCACCATCTTCCTCCTCTCCCTGGCCGGATTTCCCGGTACAGGAGGCTTCATGGGCAAGATCTACCTCCTTCAAGGAGCCGTGGAGGCCCATCTCTGGACTTTGGCGGTGATCCTGGTGCTCACCACGGTATTGTCGTACTTCTACTACCTGAGGGTGAGCTGGTACATGTGGATGCGTCCGGCCCCCGAGGGTCAGCAGGAGGACGGGGAAGGCGGGCCTCCGGTCCCCCCCCTCACCATGAAGTCCGCTTTGGTGGCTACGGCGGGCATCCTCCTCTTCCTCGGAATCTTTCCCGGTGGGATCCTGGAGTTCGCCCTGAACAGCACGGAGGGCCTCTTCCCCACCGGACCGGAGCTGCTGGGGAGCGAGACCGGCCCCTGAATCCCCGCCATGGGAGTGGTTTAGAGCATGGACCCCAGCCCGCACATATTTCGAGAGTACGATATCCGAGGCATCGTAGGAGAGGACCTGGACGCCCAGGTGGCCCGATCCGTGGGCCGCGCGTACGCCACAATCCTTGGAGAACGCACGAAGACGGACCACCCTCGGGTGGTGGTTGGTCGGGATAACCGGCCCAGCTCACCCGAGCTCGCCCGAGCGTTCGGTGACGGTGTGATCGAGTCCGGCGGGGTCGTGGTGGACATCGGGACGGTGCCCACCCCCGTGGTGTATTGGGCCGAGCCCCACCTGGAGACCCACGGAGGGGTGGTGATCACGGGCTCCCATAACCCCTCCGAATGGAACGGGATCAAGCTTACCATGGAGGGGAGGGCCCTCTACGGAGCGGGAGTGAAGGGTCTCCGGGATCGCATCGTTTCCGGCACCCTCCGGTCCGGGGAGGGGGAGCGATCCGAAAAGCATGTTCTGGATGCGTACGTGGAGGACCTCGCCTCCCGGATATCTCTACCCGGGCCGGTTCGGGTGGCGGTCGACTGCGGCAACGGGACGAGCTCCGTGGTAGCGGTCCAGCTCCTGGAAGCCATCGGTTGTGAGGTGCTCCCTCTGTATTGTGAGTCGGACGGCACTTTTCCGAATCACCACCCCGATCCGACCGTGGACGAGAACCTGAAAGATCTCGTGGCCCTGGTCCGTCGGGAAGGCGCCCAGGTGGGTATCGCCTTCGACGGAGACGGAGACCGGATCGGCGTTGTGGACGACCGGGGGAGGGTGGTCCGGGGGGACGTCCTGCTCCTCCTCTTCGGGCTCGACCTTCTGGACCGGAGAGGGAAGGGCCAGAAGCTCGTCTTCGACGTGAAGTGCTCCCAGGTGCTCCCTCAGGTGTATGAGGAGCACGGAGGGGAATGGGTCATGTGGAAGACCGGCCACTCACTGATCAAGGAAAAGATGCGGGAGGTGGGCGCGCCCTTGGCCGGCGAACTTTCCGGGCACATCTGTTTCGCCGACGACTACCTGGGCATCGACGACGCGCTCTACGCTGCCTGTCGTCTGGCCCAGCTCGCCGGCGGATGGTCCAGGTCCGTATCGGAGGCGGTCGACGAGTTGCCCCGCTTCGCCTCCACGCCCGAGATCCGGCTTCCCGTTCCGGAGGAGGACAAGGTGCGTATCGTTGAAGAAGCCCTGACCCACTTCCGGGATCGGTACGAGGTCATCGACGTGGATGGGGTCCGGGTTCTCTTCGGCGACGGATGGGGCCTCCTTCGAGCCTCGAACACCCAACCGGTCCTCGTGGCACGCTACGAGGCCCGCAGTGAGGAGCGCCTCCGAGAGATCCGGAACGAGGTCGAGGGCTGGCTCGCTGAACAGGGGGTCGATGTCTGAAGGAAACCAGCCCCGTCTCCGGGCCGGCCGCCTTCTGGTGGCCCTGGGCCTGGCGGTGGCCCTCTTCCTCCTCCTGTCTCGCTGGGGGGCCGGGCTCTACGTCGAGTACCTGTGGTTCTCGGCGGAGGATTACGGCTCCGTATTCTGGCGGCAGGCTCTGTGGACGTGGGGGGTTCGGATCGTGGCCGGCTTGGCCACCGCCGCCCTCGTCTACCTGAACCTGAGGATCGTGGCGGAGACCCTGGGGGGGATCCAGATCCGACGGAAGTTCGGGGACCTGGAGATCCAGGAGCAACTTCCGGATCTGTACGTCCAACTCTCCGCCGTAGCCATCGCCCTCTTCTGCGGGTTCTGGTTCGGGGCCTCCGTCCCCGGGGAGGCCGGGTACAGGGCCATGCTCTTGGTCCATGGGGAGGCGTGGGGACAAACGGACCCATTCCTGGGCCGGGACCTGGGCTACTACGTCTTCCAGCTTCCGGTCCTGTCGGGCCTCCTCACCTTCGGCCTGGTTCTCTCGTTGTTCCTCTTCGCACTCTCGGCCGGCGGGTACGCGTTGACGGGAGCCGTGCGGTGGAGACGGAACCGGCTGGAGATGGACGGCATGTCCATGCCGCATCTGGCCTCGTTGGGCGCTCTCTTCCTCCTCCTGCTCGGCCTTCGCTACCTCCTGGCCCGCCACCAATTGCTTTTGGACGGGAACTCGGGCGTGCAGAGCATCTTCGGGTACGCGGACGCCATGGCCCGGATGCCGGGGTACGCACTGGTGGCCGTCCTGGCCGTGGCGGCGGCGGCCATGGTGCTCTGGGGGGGGATCCGGCGCAACCTCCTTCCGCCGGCGGCAGGGGTCACTTTCTTCGTCGTGGGCGCCCTGGTGGCCGGCGAGCTGTATCCGCACCTGATCCAACGCTTCCGGGTGGAGCCGAACGAGCTCGAACGGGAAACCCGCTACATCGACGCGAACATCGCGTACACCTGGGAGGGGTTCGACCTTTCAGAGCTGTCACGGGCCGCCTATCCGTACGAGCCCCCTTCCAGCGAGGATTGGGAGCAAGCCCAGGAACGAATGGCGGGCTTCCCGATTTGGACGCCGGAGACGCTCCTCACCACCTTCCGCCAGGTGGAGGCCCGCTTCCGGTACTACGATTTCGCCGAGGTGACCGTCGATCGCTACCGTACCCCCGAAGGCGGGATCCGCCCCGTGGCCGTCTCCGCCCGGGAGGTGGACCCGAACGGGATCCCGGATCCCAACTGGCAGAACCTGCACCTGAGGGAGCGCTACATCACGGGAATGGGCGCGGTGGCCGCCGACGCCACCACCCACGATCCCGGCGGGCGTTTGGACATGTTTCTCCGGGGCATTCCCCCGGAGTTTTCGGGGGGGGACGAAGCTCCTCAGGACCTGAGGCTCGAGCGTTCGTCGGTCTTCGTGGGGGTTCGGCCCCAGCTCCACGCCATCGTGAACCCCACCGAGGAGAATTTCCTGGCCCCGGACGGGAGCCCGGGAGAGGCGGGGGTGGACTTCCCCGGGGGGATCCAGTTGAGCTCCCTGGCCCGAACCGGCGCTCTGGCGTGGCGCTTCCAGGACGCCAACCTCCTGTTTGCGTCCGAAATCCAGTCCACGAGCCGCTTCGTCTTCCGCCGGCGAGTACAGGACCGGGTTCAGGCGGTGGCACCCTTCCTCCGGTATCCGGAGGCGCCCTATCCGGTGGTGGTGGACGGACAGATCGTCTGGATCTTGGAGGGGCTGACCGCCACCCGGGATTTCCCCCTTTCGGCACCCCACAGCGTGGGGGACGGGCCTCCGGCGTCGTACCTCCGGAACTCGGTGAAGGTGGCCGTGGACGCGGTCACGGGAGAAATGAGCTTCTACGCGGTGGAGCCGGACGACCCCCTCCTTCAGGCCTACTCCGCAGCCTTCCCGGGGCTCTTCCGCCCCATGGAGGAGGCTCCGGAGCGGCTGGTGGAGCATTTCCGGTACTCCCGCGGTTTCTTCAACTCGCAGAACGCCGTCCTGACCCGCTACCACCAGGAAGCGCCTCCGGTCTTCCATGGGCAGCAGGATCGCTGGGAGTTGGCCACCCAGTTGGGAGCCGGGGGAACTCCGGTGACCTACCGGCCCGAGTACGGGGTTTTCCGTCTGCCCGGGGAGGAAGAGGACACCTACAACCTCTCCACTGTCTTCGTGCCCCAGGGACGGCGAATGCTCGCCGGTTACATGGCCGCCCGGTGGGATCCGGGCAACGGGGGGCAGCTCTTCCTCTACGACCTCCCGGTGGAGGATCAGGTGGCGGGTCCCAGGCAGGTGGAAGCGCTGGTGGAGCAGGACCCGGAGATTTCCCAGCAGTTCTCCCTGTGGCGGCAGGGAGGAAGCCAGGTGTGGACGGGACATATGCATCTGGTCCCGGTGGGGAATACCCTCCTGTACATGGAGGTGGTGTTCCTGGCCGCCGACGAAGATGCCATTCCGGAGATCCGGCGCTACATCGTCAGCGACGGCCGGCGGGTGGAAATGGCCACGAGTCTGGAAGCGGCCATCGAAGGTCTGGAGGCGGCGACCCCTCTCCTGGCCCTGCCGGTGCTGGATGTGGAGGGGCCGGCGCCGTTGGAGGAGGACCCTGCGCCGCCGCCGCCAGCGGCCATGCCCGATGCCATCGGGTCCCAGGAGGCGTTGGAGCTTCTGGAGGAGGCGGAGGAACGGCTCCGGGCAGGAGACTGGGAAGGATTCGGGCGGGCCTGGGAGGATCTCCGGACGGTCCTGAACCAATTGGCCGGGACCGGGGGCGACTGAGGGAGAGGAGGGCTTTGTAGCCGCCGGAGGGACGCGCCCTGCTGCGTTCCTTGATCCCTCCAGGACCCGTCGGTACCTTCCACAGGCTTTTTTCGCGGGGCCGTCGTTATCCCGGCGGCGCCCGCACGGGTTTTCCCCAACCCGTTCCAATGAGGAGCGGGCGGGGCCACGACGACGATGGACGAGGGCAGGGGACGACGATATGGACATCCACGAGTACCAGGCGAAAGAGCTCTTCGTAAAGGCCGGAATTCCGGTTCCGCCCGGCGAGGTGGCCACTACGCCGGAAGAAGCCGGAGAGATCGCCGAACGACTCGGCGGTACGGTGGTGGTGAAGGCCCAGGTCCACGCAGGGGGCCGGGGGAAGGCGGGGGGAGTAAAGTTGGTGGACTCTGCCGACGAAGCCCGGGAGGCGGCCGGCAAGATCCTGGGAATGACGATCAAGGACCTGACCGTGGAAAAGGTCCTTGTCACACCCGCCGAGGACATCGAGGACGAGGCCTATGTAGGCGTCCTGGTGGACCGGAACAGTCAGGCGCCCCTCTTCATGGTCTCCCCGGAGGGCGGTGTGGACATCGAGGAGGTGGCCGAAACCCAGCCCGAGGCGATTCGCAAGCTCAAGGTAGATCCCCGGTACGGTCTCCTTCCGCACCAAGCCCTATGGCTGGCGGACTTCCTCTACCAAGACCCGGCCTTGATCAAGCAGGCGTCCAAGATCGTGAGCCAGCTCTACGACGCCTTCCGCTCGAACGGTTGCTCCCTGGCCGAGATCAACCCCCTCATCGTCACCCCGGATGGCTCGGTCAAGGCCATCGACGCCAAGGTCAGCGTGGACGACAACGAGCTTTTCCGGCTTCCGGAGGTGGAAGCCTACAGGGACGCGGCTGCGGAGCCCTGGGCAGAAACCCGAGCGAGAGAGGCGGACCTCTCATTCGTAAAGCTGGACGGGAACGTGGGGTGCTGCGTCAACGGGGCCGGGCTCGCCATGGCCACCATGGACCTGGTCAAGTACTACGGAGGCGAGCCCGCCAACTTCCTGGACATCGGCGGGTCCTCCAACCCGGACAAAGTGGTGGCGGCGCTGGAGATCATCACCTCGGACCCCAACGTCCAGGCGATTCTCTTCAACATCTTCGGGGGCATCACCCGCTGCGACGATGTGGCCAACGGAATCGTCGAGGCCACCAAGCGGATCGACATCGAGCCGCCCATCGTGATCCGCCTCACGGGAACGAACGAGCGGGAGGCCCTGGAAATACTGGAAGGGGCCGGATTCTCGGCGCATACCTCCATGGACGACGTGGTGGAGCAGGCGGTGGAGCTGGCCGGAAAGTTCTGAGCGAAACGAACGGAAACGACGAAAGACGACCCAGGGACGGGAGAGGTCATGTCCATCCTCATCGATAAATCGACGCGTCTGGTGGTCCAGGGAATCACAGGCCGGGACGGCTCATTTCACGCCACCCAGATGCTGGAGTACGGGACCCAGGTGGTGGCGGGCGTGACTCCCGGGAAGGGAGGGCAGAGCTTCGAGGCCGGCGACGGCGCGAAGGTGCCCATCTTCAACACGGTGGACCGGGCCGTACGGGAGACGGGGGCCAACGCCTCCGTGATCTACGTTCCGCCGGCGTTCGCCGCCGGGGCCATCATGGAGGCCGCTGACGCCGGGGTGGATCTGGTGGTGGCGATCACCGAAGGGATCCCGGTCCAGGAGATGAGCCGGGCCTACCAATTCGTGCAGGATCGCAATGCCAGGCTCCTGGGGCCCAACTGTCCCGGGGCCATCAGCCCCGGCAAGGCCAAGGTGGGAATCATTCCTGCCCAGATCACGGCACCTGGTCCCGTAGGTGTGATCTCTCGCTCGGGGACCCTGACCTACGAAGCGGTGGTGCAGCTCACCGAGGCCGGGATCGGGCAGAGCACGTGCGTGGGGATCGGGGGAGACCCCATCATCGGGACCAACTTCATCGACTGCCTGGACGCGTTCCGGAACGACCCGGAAACGGAAGCCATCGTGATGATCGGCGAGATCGGCGGCACCGACGAGCAGGAGGCCGCCCGCTGGATCCGGGAAAACCTGGAGATACCGGTGGTAGGGTTCATCGCCGGCCAGACCGCCCCCCCGGGCCGGACCATGGGACATGCGGGCGCCATCATCAGCGGCTCGGCGGGAACGGCCGCGGAGAAGATGAAGGCCTTCGAGGAGAATGGAATCGCGGTGGCCAAACGCCCGGCCGACATCGTAGGACTGATTCAGAAAGGCCTGGGCTCCTGAAGACGCGGGGTCTCCGCTGTGGGGACCCCCGACACCTTCCCGCACCGGGAGGTGGATCCATGAACGTGGCCGAGCTTCTCACTCCGGACCGGATCGCGATCCCCGTCCGGGCTCGAACCGTACAGGAGGCGGCCTACGTCCTGTTGGAGCGCCTGGGAGCGTCCGGTACGTTGGATCCGGACGCGAGCCTGCAGGGCTTGGCCGGCGAAGTGCTGGGACGGGATGCCCGGCGGTGGCGGGGGGGCGACCGGCTATTGGTGGTGGCGCTCGGCACGAGCGCGGTGGAGGAAGTGACTGCCGGTTTGGCCGTGGCCCATGGCCCTCTGGAGATCCCCGGGGAGGAGCACGTAGGAGCGTTGCTCCTCCTGCTGGCCCCTGAGCTCGCTTCCGACCGGGCCGTCCAAGCCGCTCCCGTCATCGTCGGTTTCTTCGAGAAGGAGGACCGACTGGAGCGCCTCTTGGCTTGCGAGACCACGGCGGAGGTCAGGGCGTTCCGGTCGTTCATGGAATTGGAGCTGGGTGGCCGGCTCAAGGTGGAGGACGCCCTGGCGCCTCTCACCTACCGGGTATATCCGGACACACCTCTGGACGAGGTGGTCGACCTCATCGCCAGGAAGAACCTGCAGGCGGTCCCGGTGGTCGGGGACAAGTACGAGGTCTTGGGGATGATCACCGCCGGACAGGCCCTTAGATATGCACTTCCCAGGCACCGAGGTAGGGATGAGGAAGGTGGGAAAAGCGGTGCCGGCAAGGAGGACCTCCTGGCCCGGGACGTCATGAGCCGTTCCGTCATGTGCGTGGCCGAGGACGAGAACCTCCTCGATGCGGCAGCGCTCATGGTGAACAAGGACGTCTCCCAGCTCCCGGTGGTCAGGGAGGGGGAGATCATCGGAATGCTGACACGGGACCGGGTCCTTCGAGCCCTTTCTCCGTGAGGGGACGAGGGCTTGAAAGCTCTTGGCAACCCGTGCGATGCCCGGGGGTCCGCACGGAACTGATCTCGGAACTCAAGAACTGAGCCGGCTCCTTCGGAGCCGACGGAGCGATATGGAACAGACCCTAGCGATCATCAAGCCCGATGCGGTAGAGGGACGGCGGAGCGGAGAGATCCTGAATCATCTGGAGAAGGCCGGTTTCCGCCTACGGGCCCTCAGGATGACCCACCTGACCAGAGAACAAGCGGAAGCCTTCTATGCCGTCCACCGGGAGCGGCCGTTCTTCTCCTCCCTGGTTTCCTTCATGACCTCGGGGCCGTGCATTCCCTTGGTCCTGGAATCGGACGGGGCGGTGGAACGACTTAGGGAGGTGATCGGAGCCACCGACCCGGCGGAAGCGGAGGAAGGGACAGTGCGGCGACTCTATGCCGAGTCCAAGGAACGGAACGCGATCCACGCGTCGGACTCACGGGAGAACGCCCGAGATGAGATTTCCTTCTTCTTTCCCCGTTCCACCTTGCTTCCTACCCTCGGGTGAGTTCCGCGTTGACACCGGTGACGTTCCAAGGGTAACTTTTTCGTTCTATGCTCACGATCGATCTGGCCGAGCTGAGACGAAAAGGGAACCTCCTCGTGGAGGAAGGGGTCCCGGCAGGAGATTCTCTGTGGGAAGGGAGCGACCTCCGGTTCGGGAGCACCCTTGTGGCCCGACTCGAGGCGGTAGCCACGGCCACGGGCCAGGTGGTGGTGGAAGGAAGGTTGACGGGACAGCTT
>SKSR01000349.1 GCA_007122885.1 Gemmatimonadota bacterium | reverse complement strand
ACGGGAGAGCTGGTGGTGATCCTGTCCCGGATGATCCGGGACGGGAAGGTCCACGCCATATCCTGTACGGGAGCGAACCTGGAGGAAGACCTCTTCAACCTCCTGGGACGGGACGACTACGAGATCATCCAGGATTGGCGAGCGCTTTCGGCCAGGGATGAGGAGGACCTCTTCCGCCGTGGAATGAACCGGGTGACCGACACCTGCATCCCCGAGAACGTGATGCGGCACCTGGAGGCACGGCTGAAGGATCAGTGGCTGGCCGCGTGCAGGGACGGGGTGCGCAAGCTTCCGGCCGAGTTCTTCTTCGACGTTCTCCGTTCGGGGGAGCTGGATGAACACTTCCAGGTGGATCCCCGGGAATCGTGGGTGGTGGCCGCCATGGAGGAGGGCATTCCGGTCTACGCCCCGGGCTGGGAGGACTCCACCTGCGGGAACATGTTCTCCGCCTGGGTCATGTCGGAAGTCCTGCCGCACCACCAGTGCGTGAAGACGGGGACGGAACAGTTCCAGCATCTGATGGAGTGGTACCTGGAAAACAACGGCGAGGCGGAGGGACGCCCGTCCGTGGGCTTCTTCCAAGTGGGAGGGGGAATCGCCGGTGACTTCGCCATCTGTGCCGTGCCCGCCATCGTTCAGGACCTGAAGCAGGAAACCCCGTACTGGGGATACTTCGCCCAGATCTCCGACGCCGACCCGTCGTACGGTGGATACTCGGGAGCGGTGCCCAACGAGAAGATCACCTGGGGCAAGCTGGCCTCCGAGACGCCCAAGTTCTTGATCAAATCCGACGCCTCCATCGTGGTCCCGCTGATCTTCGCCTACGTCCTGGGAGACTGACCGGGGGAACCGGATGTGCCGATCCCCCCAGGATGCTCCTGGGAGCAAACATCCTACACCGATCCTCCATCCGTTTGGGGCGATGAAAGGGTTTGCGCAGGGGGCGGAGGGGGCCCTACCATGGATGAACGGTCGTTTTCCCCCTTCCAACGAGGTTTCCATGTCCGACCCATCCCCTTGGCGCGGTGATTCGATCCGTACCCCGTCCCGGGTGGAGGAGCGGCAACTCGTACGGGAGGTCAAGGCGGGGAAGGAAGACGCGCTCGGTCGCCTCCTTTGGATCCATTGGCGGGGCCTGGTCCAGTACGTCCTCCCCGTCGTCCGGAGTCAGGACCAGGCGGAGGACGTGGTACAGGAGACCTTCGTGCGCCTCTGGGAGAAGCGGACCGACTGGAAGCGAACGGAGACCCTTCGCCCCGTCCTCTACCGGATCGCCAGGAACCTGGCCCTGAACGAAAGGCGTCGACACCGGACCTTCCTGGACCGAGTGACCGGTCGGGAGCCGCCCCGGGAGTTGGATCCTCGTGCGGATCCGTTGGACGAAGCGGTGGGATCGGACCTGGAGGAAGCGGTCAGGGAGGCGGTGGACGCACTCCCGGAGCGTCGCCGGGAGATCTTCATTCTGGTCCGGTTTCACTCCATGACCTACCGGGAAGCGGCCGAGACCCTGGACGTCTCGCCCCAGACCGTGGCGAACCAGGTGAGCCTGGCCACACGGGATCTCCGGGAGGCCCTGTCGGATCGGATTGGCGAGAGCGACGGGGACGGAGACCTTCGGCTCTTCGGCTCCGGAGGGGGCTGAGCCCCCCCTCCGCCGCCTTCCGCCCGAGACACCCCCCTCCCTGCTGACCCCCCGAACCGCCTGTCCGTAAGGAGGTTCGGGGGGATGCACGCTCCCTTTTCTTTCTTTCCCGCAGTCTCCCCCCGGTAGATCTCCGCCTCCCCACGTGTCCCAGCAGCCAATAGCCGGATCCTCCCCCAGAAGGAGGAGTCGACTATCGCATGCACCAGCGTCCCGGGCCGGCGACGCCGCGAAGCTCGGCCTTCGAAGGAAGAAAGCGAGGCGATAGCGGTGGATGAGGTGATCGCCCAATCCCTGGAGGGGAGGGCAAGCGACGATGAGGAGGCGGAGATTCTACGGTGGCGTCGGGCGTCGGCGGAGAACGAAGCGCGCTACCAGCAGATGGTGGAGGTGTGGAGGATCACCCGGGGCTACCTGAAGGGAGTGGAGACGAAACCGCCGTCGCCGGCGGTGATCGCAGCGGAGGCGGAGGGACGGAGGACCCGGAGGAAGGCGCGAGGCCGCTCGGCGGCGCTGAGAGCGGGGCTTCTGGCGGCGGGTCTGGTCGTGGGATTCCTCGCGGCGGATAGGACGGGTGAGGACGGTTCGCAGCGTGTGGAGACGGGAGAGGTGGTGACGGGGATGGGGGAGACGTCCACGGTGCGCCTGAGCGACGGGACGGTGATCCGTCTCGCTCCGGAGAGCCGGCTCATGACGGACGGGGTGGGGGAAAGGGAGGAGCGGTCGGTGCGTGTGGAAGGGCAGGCGTTCTTCGCGGTGGCGCGTGATGAGGAGCGTCCGTTCCGGGTGGGGACGCCGGGGGGGCGGGTGGAGGTGTTGGGAACACGCTTCGACTTGGAGGCCCGGCAGGGGGATGTCCGATTGGTGGTGGTGGAGGGAAAGGTGACGGTGGTGGGTGAGGGGGATGAGGAGGGGATGGAGGTGGCGTCGCGGCAGGTGGGGCGGGTTCGGGATGGCGAGACGCCGTGGGTGGTGGACGTGGACGATGTGTGGCCGCTCCTGGGGTGGATGGAGCGGTTTCTCGCGTTCGAGGCCACCCCGTTGGGGGAAGTGGCCGTGGAGCTGGAGAGCCGGTTCGGCGTGCAGGTGGAGCTGGCGGAGGGGGAGCTGGAGGAGGAAACGGTGACCGTGTGGTTCGGAGACGAGCCGCTGGAGGAGGTTCTGTTCGTCATATGTCGGTTGGTAGAGGCCGACTGCACGGTGGAAAACTCCACCGTTCGCATGTCCCGTGGGGACTGAGTGAAAGGAGAAAAGCCCATGTTGCGCCCTATGTTCGCGTTGGTGGTGGTGGCCCTGTTGGCGGGGCCGGCGCTGGTGGAGGCCCAGGAGCGGGCCTCGGTGGACCCAGACAACCCGTTCGTCCGGCAGACCGGGATTTCGGGAGAGGTGTGCGGAGAGAGCGTCATGGGGTGGCCGGCCCAACTGGAGGTTGAGGAGGCCTCGCTGGCCGAGAGCCTGAAGGCGCTCCGCCACACGTCGGGGGCGCCGGTGGCGTTCAGCCCCAGTCGGCTCGAGGGTGCGGGGAGCGTGAGCTGCCTGTGCGGCGAGCTCACCGTGGGTCAGGCCTTGGAGCGGCTATTGGAGGGGACGCCGTTCGAGGCCGTGGAGGTGGGGGGGAGGATCCTGGTGGAGGCGTCCGGTGGCGCTGAGCCGTCCGTGCCCGGACCCACACTGGGTCTGGAGACGGTCCGGCCGGCGGCTAGCCTTTCCGGGACGGGGCTTCCGCGGACGCTGCCGGCACCCGAGAGGAGGACCGGGTCCATCACCGGGACGGTGACGAACCAGGCCACGGGCGGGCCGTTGGCGGGAGCCCAGGTGCAGATCCCGGGTCCCGATCTGGGGGCCCTCACGGACGGCAACGGCCAGTACCGCATCGACGGCGTTCCTGCCGGCGAGGTCACGGTCGTCGTCCTCATGTTGGGCTATAGCCAGGCGGAGGAGACGGTCACCGTGGGCTCCGGCGAGACCGTGACCCTGGACGTTCAGCTCGAAGAGCGGGCCCTGGGGTTGGACGCGATCGTGGTGACCGGGACCCCCGGCGAGCAGCAGGCCCGCTCCCTGGGGAATGTGGTGGGACGGCTGGACGCCTCCCGCCTCCAGGAGCTCGCTCCCCAGCCCACCCTTGAAAGCATGCTGTCGGGGAGCGTGGCCGGGATGACCGTGGACTTCGCCAGCGGCGAGGTGGGTTCGGGATCCCACATCCGGATCCGGGGCGCCGGATCCATCGCCCTCTCCTCCCAGCCCCTCATCTACATCGACGGGGTGCGGGCAAACAACGAGCATGCCGGGCAGAGCGGGGGGACGACGGGCGTGGACGGCAGGGCGCCCCCTTCGCGCCTGAACGACCTGAGCCCGGAGATGATCGAGTCCGTGGAGGTGATCAAGGGGCCGGCGGCGGCCACCCTCTACGGAACGGAGGCCTCCAACGGGGTCATCAACATCATCACCCGGCGGGGCGCCTCCGGTGACCCGGTCTTCAACCTGACCACCCGGGTGGGCCAGTCCTGGTACCCGGACCCGAAGAAGAATTGGCCGAGCGCCTACTTCACCTGCCAGGGGATCGGAACGCACGACTGCGAGCCCGGCGAGGTGGTGGGGGTGAACGTCTTCTGGGAGGACTACGTCCGCCACGGAATGGACCACTTCCGGGTGGGGATGCCCCGGGGGGTGACCGGGAGCATATCCGGCGGCACGGACGATCTGCGCTACTACTTCAGCCTGGACGCGGACCGGGAGGAGGGTCCTGTCCCCTACAACTGGGAGAACAAGACCTCGGGCCGGGCGAACCTGAACTGGACCCCCCGGGACGATCTGACCCTGGACTTCGGGATGGGGATCATCCGCTCCGAGCTGAGCGCGGCCACGGCCCGACAGGGACCCCTCACCACCGGCTTCCAGTGGGCGTGCCCGAACCCGGGGTGTGAGGAGGGCTCCGGGCTCCCCAATGCTCTGGACGGTCCGTTCCGGGGCTACATCGCCTACATCCCCGAGGTCCACGCCGAGAACGTGGTGGGGGGACAGGACCTGGAGCGGAACACCTTCAACCTGACGGCCACCCACGAGCCCTTCCCGTGGTTCCAACACCGGGTCATCGCGGGGATGGACTTCAACAAGACGAAGAACCACCTCCTGGTCCGGCACCTCCGAGGGGGCGTGGGGACGAACCCGAGGCAGGGTGGAAAGTGGACGACGTTCCAGACGAGCGAGTTCCTGAGTCTGGACTACTCGGCCACGGCCACGGTGGAGCCCACGGACCGGCTCTCCCTGGCCACCTCGGCGGGGATCCAGTACTACGACCGGAGCCGGGAGACCCTGACCAGCCAGGGGACGGAGATGGCGGTCCCGGCCCTGGAGACCATCGCCTCCGCCGAGCTCCGGAGCACCAGCGACGAGTTCCTCCAGAACCGGACCATCGGGGTCTACTTTCAGGAGGCCCTGTCCTGGGACAACCGGCTCTTCCTGACGGGCGCCGTTCGGGGCGACGACAACTCGGCTTTCGGCGCCGACTTCGACTTCGTGGTCTACCCGAAGTTGAGCGCGAGCTGGGTCGTCTCGGAGGAGGCATTTCTGGCCGGCACGGATTGGCTGACGCAGCTCCGGCTCCGGGCCGCGTGGGGTGAGGCGGGCCAGCAGCCCGACATCTTCGCCGCCCAGCGCCTCTACGAGCCGGTGGGCGCCTTCGAGGGCCGGGGCGGCCTCACCCCCCGGACCATCGGGAACCCGGAGGTGGAGCCCGAGGTGGGTGAAGAGCTGGAGATAGGGTTCGACGCCGGGGTCTGGGACGACCGGTTCAACGTGGAGTTCACCTACTACAACCAGAAGCGGCGGAACGCGCTACTGAACGTCCCGGTCCGTCCCTCCACGGGCTTCCCGGGGAACCAGTTCCAGAACGTGGGGGAGATCGTGAACACGGGCGTGGAGATCGGCCTGGACTGGGAGGCTTTCCGGGGTCGGGACGTGAACGTCCTCCTGGGGGCGAACATCTCCACGAACTCCAACGAGATCACGGACATGGGAGGGCTGGGACCCCAGCGTCTGGCCGGGTCCAACCCGTCCACCGGATGGGCCGGACAGCGCTTCGTAGAGGGCTTTCCCCTGGCGGCCATCTTCCAGCCCCGGGTCGTTTCCGCCGAGGTGGAGAACCTGGGCACACGGGACGCCCGGGCCGTGAGCGTGATGTGCGAAAGCGGTCCCGAGGCATGGCCCGGTGAGAACATCACCCGGGGGGGCGGCGAGCCCGTTCCGTGCACCAGTGACGACGCTCCGGCGGTCTTCCGGGGGAGCCCCATTCCCACCCGGGAGGTTTCGGTGAACGCCACGGTGACCCTCTTCCAGGACCTGCAGCTCTACGCCCAGGTGGACTACGCCGGAGGCCACAAGCTCATCGACGGCGCCGTGGCCGCCGGCCACACCTTCTTCCAGAACACCCGGGCCATCCACGAGCGGGATGATCCCATCCTCCTGGGCTACGAGGCCCTGGGGGCCATCGGGAGCAACCAGCCCGGCCTCTACGACGCCAGCTTCGCCCGCCTCCGGCGGGTGTCGGCCAGCTACAACCTTCCCGACCACTGGGCCCAGTCCTTCGGCGCGAGCCGGGCCACCTTCACGGTGACGGGCCAGAACCTCTGGCTTCCCTGGAGGGCTCAGGAGGAAGGGTTCGGCGCCAGGATCCTGGACCCGGAGCGGCGCTTCGGCGGGACCACGAGCACGGATCCCGGGGGGCTTTCCGCCTACCACCAGGACACCTTCCCGGCGACGAAGCGGATCCTGGCCACCTTCCGGGTGACGTTCTGATGGGGCGGCACCGGATGGAACGGCGGCGAGGGAGCGGACGTGAATCGGCAGGGGATACGGACGAGGTGTCAGCGATGAAGAGAATGTTCAACAGGACCCGGGAACTTGTTGCCCCCATGTGGTGGGGCCCTCTGGCGGTAGCTTTCCTTCTGGCCGGCTGCGACACCGAGGGGCTCCTGGAGGTAGATCTTCCCGGGGACGTGACGGCCGAGGATGTGGAGGACGTGGGCCTGGCGTCGGTCATGCGGGACTCGGCCATCGGGGACTTCGAGTGCGTCTGGGACGCCTACGTGGCCGGGTCTGCCCGGCACTCGGACCAGTACATCCAGTCCTCGGGGAACATCACCCAGGCCATGCAGAACCTGCGCAGGATCGACGGGAGCTTGCCCACCTACGCCACGGGCTCCTGCGCCTCCTCCTACGGCCTCTTCACCCCCTTGCACACGGCCCGGGTCATGCTGGAGCGCCACTTCGACCGCCTCCAGGGATTCACGGATGAGGAGGTCCCGAGCCGGCAGCAGTACATGGCCGAGATGCGGGTCTACTCCGGATTCACCTACATCGCCTTCGGCGAGGGGTTCTGCGGTACCCCGTTGGACGGAGGTGAGCAGATCCTGGAGCCCGACGAGCTCCTGCAGATCGCCGTGGACCGCTTCACCGAGGGCCTCCAGATCGCCGAGGCGGCGGGCCACGAGCAAATGGTGAATGCGGCCCTTACCGGGCGGGCCCGGGCCAACCTGACCATGGAGCGGTACCAGGAGGTGATCCAGGACGCGGAGCGGGTTCCCGAGGGCTTCCGCTTCGACGCCACCCGGGACGGCTCTGAGTCGCGGCGCTATAACAAGCACGAGAGCATCAACCGGAACGAGACGAACCGGAGTGCCTCCGTGGCGCCCAGCTACCGGGATATCCGGTGGAAAGGCGAGCCGGATCCCCGGGTGAACGTGATGAACACGGGCTTCATCGGCCACGACAACGCCACCATCGTCTGGAGGCACGACAAGGTGAACAGCCGCTCCGACGATGTCCGGATCGCATCGTGGGAGGAGGCCCAGCTCTTCATCGCCGAAGCGGCCGCCCTCACCGGTGACCTGGACCGGGCCCGGTCCATCCTGAGCGAGTTCCACGAGCGGGCCGGGATTCCCGACGTGACCGAGGAAGACATTCCCACCCAGGCCGACGTGATCCGGCACGTGATCCAGGAGCGGAAGCGGGAGTTCTTCGTGGAGGGGGGCCACCGCCTCCGGGATCATCTCCGGTGGCGGGGCACCGAGTTCGAGATCCCCTTCCTCGGTGAGCCTGGATCCGACCATCCGGACGGCGTGGCCCACACCGGAGAGTTTTACGGGTCCACCACGTGTTACCCAGTGGCGGACGTGGAGCTCACTGGCACCACCGGGTAGGTTCGCCGGGAAGCGCGTGCGCCCCGGGCGGAGCCCAGCCGAGCGGGGTGTTCCCGAAACCGTGACCACGAAGCTACCGCCCCCCGGTTCCGCTGCTTGGGACCGGGGGGCGGGGTTCGGATTCCCCCTCCCTGCAAGGAGACCTCGACCATGAAAATGAAGCTCGCTCTCCCTTCCTTCGGCCTCACCGTGCTGTTGGCGGTGGCCTTCCCGGCGGGGGCCCAGGCCCCTGAAGCCACGTCCCCGGACCACGATCCCGATTACCTGAGCACCTATTCCATCATTGCCCTGGATCCCGAGACCGGTGAGCTGGGAGTGGGGGTCCAGTCCAAGGCGTTGGCGGCGGGCAACCGGGCCCAGCACATTCGGGGCGGCGTAGCGGCGATCGCCCACCAGGCCGCAGCCAACCCCATGTACGGACCCATGGGCGTGAAGCTCCTCCAGCGGGGCTACAGCCCGGAAGACGCCCTGGAGATGATGGTCCGGAGCGACGAGGGGCGGGACAACCGTCAGGTGGCCATCATCGACATGGAAGGACGAACGGCGGCGTGGACCGGCGAGACCACCAGCGACTGGGCCGGCCACACGTGCGGGGAAAACTTCTGCGCCCAGGGGAACATACTTTCGGGTCCCGAGGTGGTGGACGCCATGGTGGAGTCCTTCCAGAACTCTACCGGGCGGCTCGAATACCGGCTCATGGACGCGCTGGACGCGGCGGAGGCCGCCGGGGGAGACGCCCGGGGCAAGCAGTCCGGCGGGATCTTCGTGAGCCAGATGCCCGAGGACGGAGGGTACCGGGGCGAAATGGTCGTGGATCTCCGAGTGGACGACCACCTGGAGCCCCTGGTGGAGCTCCGGCGGATCCTGGACCTTCGTCGTTCGGGTCAGATCATCGCCGAGGCCAACGACCTCCTTTCCGGTGGAGACGTGGAGCGGGCGGTGTCCCGTGCTGAAGAGGCCCGGGATCTGTCCCCCGAGAACGACCGGGCGTGGGTGGCTCTGGCCCGGATCTATTTGGAGGCGGACCGGGAGGCCGACGCCGTGGACGCTCTCCGGGAGGCCGTGGAGCTGGAGCCCAGAGTCCGGAACCAGCTCGACGACGCGGCCTTCGACGGACTCAGAGACGACCCGGGGTTCCAGGCGTTGGTGGAGGATTGACCCGGGAAGCGATCGGGCCCATATCATTTTGGACCACCAGAGGGTGGCCCGGCCCCCGCTCAGGCGGGTCCCTTTCCCTGCGCCCGTCCCGGCCCTGCGCCCAGGACGGGGATCGGGCCGGCCCGCAGCGGGTGTCGGTGCCGCTCAGGCCTCCCCTCCACCTCGGAGACTAGGAGAAGCTGAATGGTTCAGTTCGTGATCGAACCCCCGGTAGCTCGTTTCCGTGCCGTCCCTGCCATGGCCATGGCACTCGCCCTGGCCCTCCTCCTCCCGAGTCAGGCCCACGCCACGTGGTCCGTTTTGGCCGTGGACGAGGACACGGGGGAGGTGGTCGTCGCGTCGGCCACCTGTGTTCCCCAGGAGCGCCTTCGGACCTTCCCGTCCGAGGGGCTCATGGACATTCAGGCCATCGTGGTTCCCGGCGTGGGGGTGGCGGCGGCCCAGGCCGGCGTGGACCGCAGCCGGGAGAACCAGTACCTGGTGCATCGGGAGCTCCGGGCGGGCACCCATCCGGAGGAGATCCTGGAGCGGCTCAGGGAGGACCCTGAGATCGAACGGCGCCAGTTCGCTATCCTCGATCTCCAGGGGCGGTGGGCCGGCTTCTCCGGGGAGGAGAACGGGGAGGTGGCGGAGCACAGCTACGGCCACATTCCCGGCACGGGGATCCACTTCTCCGTCCAGGGCAACATCCTGGACAACGAGCGGGTCGTCTACGAAGGGGTGAAGGCGTTCATGGCGGCGGAAGGGACCCTGGCGGACCGGGTCATGGCGGCCATGGAGGGAGCGGACGAAGCCGGGGGAGACGGCCGCTGCAGCTGTGAGACCGAGCCGGTTCCGGACGCTTCCTGCAACGGCCGCACTTCCCATGTGGCCTACCTCCTGGTGGCCGATCCGAACGACGAGCCGGGAGAGTCGTTCAACGACGGTGATTGGTCCCTATTCCTCGATGTGCACGACGAGAACATCGAGCCCCACGAGAACGCGAACCCGGTCATCACCCTCCGGATGCGCTACAACGAGTGGTTGGCCGAGCACGGGCGGTAAAGGCCGACCATACCCTACCCTCGGGTCCCGGGGATCGGCCCTCCTCCGGGTTCCGTTTCCGTGACTCCGTGACCACGGAGCCGAGTCGGGATCCGCCCACTCGCCGGCGCGCTTCTCCGGCCGCCTCGGCCCGAACTCACAAACGCCCGGGGGCGACCGTCACCACGAAGTCGTAAAGGGTTCAAGCCAGGGCCTCGAGGCCCCGCCCCCGCAGGGTGAGCCCTCTCCACGCCGCCGGCCACGACTGCAGCATTCCGTGGGATTTCGTTACATTAAATGGTTACCCCCGAGGCGTTTCGGGGGACACTTCACCTTCCGATAAATGCCCCCCAAAGGGGTGTGACCGCCCATGGACGTACGCAACATCGCCATCATAGCCCACGTGGACCACGGGAAGACTACGCTAGTGGACCAGATGCTCCGGCAGGCTGGAGTATTCCGCGAAAACCAGGAGGTGGAGGAGCGGATCATGGACTCCAACCCCCTGGAGCGGGAGCGGGGGATCACGATCCTCTCCAAGAACACGGCCGTCCGTTGGGGGGAGACGAAGATCAACATCGTCGACACCCCTGGCCATGTGGACTTCGGCGGCGAAGTCGAGCGCATTCTGCGTATGGTGGATGGAGTCCTGCTCCTGGTGGACGCGGCCGAAGGACCCATGCCCCAGACCCGGTTCGTGACCAGGAAGGCACTGGACCTGGGGCTCCAGCCGGTGGTCGTGGTGAACAAGGT
>SKSR01000099.1 GCA_007122885.1 Gemmatimonadota bacterium | reverse complement strand
GTTCCCCTCCTCCTTTCGGCCCTGGCCGTGGGGGCTGCCGTGGGGCCCGCCTCCGCCGTCTTCAATTTGGAGGACTGGCTCACCTCCCGCCCGCCTCCCGGTGTGTCTCAGGCGGATCGCGTGGTCACGGCACGCTTCCAGAAGGATCTGGAGGAGGGAGGGGTCTCGCCCACGGGGCTGAGCCTGTCGAACCTGAAGGACCTTCGGGAGGAGGCCTCGTCCCTGAAAGCCCTGGGCGCCCGGGCGAACGCCTACCTCTACCTTTCGGTGGCCGGAGGCCCCGTGCTAGCCGCAGTGGGGGAGGCGGTGACGGAGGGCTACTTCGAGGCCGTGGGCATCCGGGCAGAGGAAGGCCGGCTCTTCACCGACGAGGAGCTGGCTTCCGGGGCCTCGGGAGATGTGGCGGTGGTGAGCGGTGGCTTCCGCGACCGGCTCCACTCCCGGGGCATCCGCTCTGTGGTGGGCCGCACCGTCACGCTGAACGGCCATGATTTCCGCATCGTGGGCGTTGCGGAGGAGGGCTTCCGTGGCCTGGACCGGATGGGGGAGGCCGAGCTCTGGATTCCTCCGGCGGCCTATCCGAAGATCCGCCACTACGGCGAGGACGTCCGTTCCCAGGATCCCGGCCACCGGGGAAGCGGCTACTTCATGGAGCTCGTGGGACGCCTGGCGCCGGGCGCTTCGGTGGCACGCGCCCAGGAGGATCTGCGGGCGGCGACCGAGGCCCTGGCCACCCGGTACCCGGAGGTGAACGGGGCCCTGGAGGGACGGGGACCGGTGGTTTGGTCGGGAATCGCCCCGAGCCTCCGGGACCGGCACCTTTTTGAGGGGACCCGTCCCCTCCTCTGGCTCGGGGCCGGCCTCTTCCTCCTTCTGGGTGGAGCTGCCGCTCTTAGCGTTGGTCTGGGGCGGAAGGCCGGGCCGACGGGATCCGTGGACGCCGGGCGGAGACCCGTCCCCGACGGTACCGGAGCCCGGGGCCGGATCCTGGGACGGGCCCTCCCCCTCCTGGTGGCCGGCGCCCTGGCGGGGGTCGGCTGCGCCTGGCTCGTCACGTACTTCGTTGGGACGCTGGAGTTCTGGGGGCCCAGTGCCACCGAGGAGGCGGTCCGACTCGAGCACCTGACCCTGGGCGGTGCAGCGGCCTCTCTGGCCGTCGTGTCGGCCGTGGTGGTGGCGTGCGTCATCCACGGGATCCGGGCCAGGGTGGGCCGGCGCTCCCCCTCGGGACCGGCCGCCGGGCGAGGGCCCCTTCCCGTGGGCCTGGTCTCGTTCCAGGTCGCCGTGGCGGGGGCCCTGCTCGCTTCCGCCCTCATCCTCTCCGAGCGTACGACGTCTGTGCCGGGGGGAGAGCTGGGCTACCAGAGCGATGGGATCGCCGTCTTCAACCTCCATCTGGACCGCTTGGGCATGGACCGGGAGGAGCGGGAAGGGTTCTACAAAGAGCTGGAGGAGGCCCTCTCCGCGCGTCCGTGGGTCGAGGGCGCGAGCTGGATGGAGCCGGGCCCCTTCGCAGGGGGCCGCTTCCTGGGGAGGGTCGCGCCCGGAGCCGGGGGAGGCGATGAGGAGCGGCGGGTCTCGGTCCGCACGGTGGGTGCCGGGGCACTGGAGGTCATGGGGGTCGGCCTGGTCGAAGGGGAGGTTCCCGGGCCGTCCCGGGAGGGGGGCGCTGCCGACGGACCACGCCCGGTGGTGGTGAGCGAGGATCTGGCCTTGGAGCTCTTCCCGGAGGGAGGGGTGGTGGGCGAGACCATTCGCCTGGACCGGGAGGAGGTCCGGATCGCGGGGGTGGCGCGAAGGGCCGCATGGGACCTCTCCACCGAGGACTCCGGCCGGTCCGAGGCGGGCCCCGTGGTCTACGACTTCCAGGTCCGAGCACCCGTGAGCCACGCAACGGTCGTCGTGCGGTCCGGAGCGGATCCCGCGACCCTGGAGCCCCGGCTGGAGGAGGTGATCCGGTCGTTGGGCGCCCAGGTCCCCGTGCACGCTGTTTCCCTCGAGGACCGGATCCAGGCGGGAATGGGGGGCTTGCCGGCCGTGGTCCGGGTGCTTTTCGCCCTTTCCCTGGCCGGATTCGGCCTGGCGGCTCTAGGGGTCCTGGGGCTGGTAGGAGGAGGTGGTGGGGGCGGGCTCCGTCCCGGGGTCACAGCGTGGTCCGGCTGGCCCGGGATTCCGTTCGGGCGGCCGGCTCCTCACCGCCCATTCAGGCGGTACACCACCACGTGAGGCACCCCCAGGGCGTCCTGGTGGACCCCAACGACCCGGGAACCGGCCACTTCCGGCGTGGGGGTTAAGGCCACCCCCAGGCGAACTTCACCCAGGAACCGTCCCTCGGGGTCGAAAACGTCGAAGGTGGACCGATCGCCTTGGTCCCCTTCCGTGCCCTCTCCGGCCGTGGCCCGACCCACCCAGAGGTACCCGGCGTCGTCCGTGAAGAGGGTCTCGAAGTGAGGGCGAGTTTCGGGGATCGCCTCTTCGAGCCCCCGGAGGGCCCGGTCGGGCACGTCGTCCCTGTGAGCGTCGACGGCCGCCTCCACGTCCTCCCGGGTGACGGGATCGGGGCTCCGGCTTCGCCGGACGGTCCGGAGCGTGTCGCCTGCCAGGGCGCGCTCGTGAATCCGGTAGGAGTCCCCCGCTCCGAACAGGAGCCGCCCTCCCGGACCCACCGTCCATACGGCCTGGGGGATGAAGGGGATGGAGACGAACTGGTGCCCGTCGCTCTCCAAGGGGATCTCGACGGCGGCAGGTTCGGTCACGGCCCCTTCGGGGGGCATGGGAACCGAGTCCACCTGGACGAGCTCTCCATGCCTGAGCTCGTGTCGGACCAAGTGGCGGCGGGTGCCAGAGCCGCTCGGATCGCCAGCGCGGCTCGGATCGAGGAGGCGGCCCTCGTCGTCGAAGGTCCCTTCCCACCAGAACCCGAAGCCGCCCACCCGGCGCGTGTGGCTTTCGACGAAGGTGCCGTCCCCGTCGAAGACCGAGTAGCGGCCGTTCGCCGGGTCGGAGACCCAGAGGCGGCCCCTGGGGTCGACGGCAAGTCCATTGGGATCGGCGAGCTCGCCCGGGCCTTCCCCGGGCCCTCCCAGGGTCCGGAGGTGCCGTCCGTCCCCGTCGAAGACCCGGACCTCCCGAGCCTGGCTGTCCAGGGTATGGGTCCGGCCGGCGTCGTCGACCACCAGATCCCGGATCTGCCCGAAGACTTCGGGGCCCTCGCCATCGGCACCTCCGATGCGGAGCTCCTCCACGGGCCGCCAGTCCTCTCCCGTCTGTTCCCAAAGGCCCTCGGAGGGGTTGTCCACGAGCACCGTCCCGCCAGGGAGGGTGTCGACGACGATCCCGGCTCCGGAGCTCTCTTGAGGACGGTCGCAGGCGGCGGAGAGGAGGAGAGGCCACACCAACAGGGAGTAAGCGAGGATTCGACACATCGGATCCGCTCCAAGAGAGTTGTGTGCAGAAAAACTACAACGTAGGGGTTACTGTCGAGACGGGTCAAGCTCGGCCGGGGATGAGGGGAGCGTCGGGGTCTGGGAGGGAGCTCGGTGATCCGGACGAGGTCGGTCCCGTCAGCCGGGTAGAGCCGGGCTCCCTCTTCCAGGGTTGCATGACGAGCAGATTACCTACAATGTAGGGGTAGTGAGGCTGGCGCCTTGGGGCGTGAAACGATACATGTAGTAGATGGGGTTCCGCCCCTGTGAGGAGCCCTAACGACCGTCCCATGCAAACATTGGCCGTGCATGGGAGCGCCGTCTAACTTGTCGACGATCGAACCGTCGCCGGATTCGGCCCCCCGGGGCTGAGCTCCTTCTTCCCGGCCCTTCGGCCGGCCCTCCGGAGGTCCCATGACCTTCTCCAAGAGCACACTGAGCCTACTGACCGTGGTCCTGATCTTCGTGTTGTTGGGGGCGGGTGTGTTCTACCGCCTGGGGATGGCGGGAGCGGGGGAGGGGGATGAGGAGGAGCGGTTCAGCGAGGCGGTAGAGGAGGCGGAGGAGGCGGGGGTGACGGTGCCGGGGACGGAGGACTTCGACCCCGGACGGCCGCAGGCGGTCTCGGGGGCGGAGGTGGTCCGGGACACGCTGTGGGTGCCGGTGACGGCGGCGGGAGAGGCGGAGGCGTTCCGTCGTGCCCGGGTGACGAGCCGAGTGGAAGGCGTGGTGGAGGGGGTGCGGGTGGAGGAGGACGACCGGGTGGAGGAGGGGGAGGTCCTGGTCCAGTTGGACACCACGGAGTACGCCCTGGAGGTCCGGGAGGCGGAGGCGGATCTGGTGGACGCCCGGGCGGACTACGAGGAGCGGATGATCCTGGCCGGGGAGATCGCCGACCCGGCGGTGCGTGAGGAGCGGGAGCGGCTGGCCCGGGCGGCGGCGGGCCTGGAGCAGGCGGAGACGGCGCTGGAGCGCGCCCGGCTCCAGCTCGAGCGGACGCGGGTGCGGGCCCCCTTCGCGGGGCGGGTGGCGGACCTGGACGTGGTGGAGGGGGAGCACGTGGATGTGGGAGGCGAGCTTCTGGACCTGGTTCAGCTCGACCCCATCCGGGTCTCGGCCCGGGTGCTCGAGGCGGAGGTGGCGTACCTGGAGCGGGGCCGGCGGGCCCGGGTCACCTTCGCGGCCCACCCGGGCGAGCCCATGGAGGCGGTGGTCCGGACGATCAACCCGCTGGTGGACGGGGAGAGCCGGACGGCGCGGGTGACGCTGGAGCTTCCCAACCCAGGGGCGCGGATCAAGCCGGGGATGTACGCCCGGGTGTCGCTGGAGGCGCAGGCGTACCCGGACCGGATCCTGGTGCCCCGGAGCGCGATTTTGGAGCGGGACCGGCGGGAGATGCTCTTCGTGTTGGGGGACGCCGACGAGGAGGGGGAGGGGGTGGCCGAGTGGAGGTACGTGACCACGGGCTTCGAGAGCGAGGAGTTGGTGGAGATCGTGCCGGACGAGGAGACGGACGTGGTGGAGCCGGGAGAGGTGGTGCTGGTGGACGGCCACCACTACCTGGCCCACGACCGGCCCGTCCGGCTCACGAACGAACCGTGACCCGGGAGATGAGGACCCAGGAGGTGGCCATGAGCGGCGAGCCCGGAACCCATCGGACCCTCCCCCGGCTTCGGCGGGGCCCGCCCGAGCCCGTACGGGGAGCTCTGTCCCTGGGGGCGGCCCTCCTCGTGGCCGCCTCCGCGCCCGGCGGGCTCGTCTCCCAGGAGCCCTCGTCGGCCCCTCCGGAGCTGGGGGGGGCCGGTACGCTGACGCTGGAGGAGGCTCTGGAGCTCGCGGTGGGTCACAACCCGGCGTACCGGCGGAGCGTGAACGAGGTGGAGCTCAACCCCACGGCCTCCCGCTCGGCCTGGGGCTCCCTCCTCCCCGAGCTGAGCGTGAGCCAGGGGACGGGGACGTCGTTCAGCCAGACCGTCCGGGAGCTGGACTTCTTCGGCGATCCCATCGACAACCCCGATCCCCAGCGGATCTATACCTCGAGCGCCAGCCAGTCTCTCTCCCTCTCGTGGAGCTTCCAGGGGCTGGCGCCCCGGCACGAGCTGGCGGAGACCCGGGCGGCGAACCGGGGGCGGGAGGTCCGCCGGGACCGGGCGGCCCACCGGCTCCGGGTGGAGGTGAGCCGGGCCTTCCACGACGCCCGGGAGGAGGAGGAGCTGCTGGCGCTGGAGGAGGAGATGCTCCAGGGCCGAGAGCGGGACCTGGAAGCGGCGGAGCGGCTCTACGCCCTGGCCCGGCGGGACCGGACGGACGTGCTGGGCGCCGAGCTGGAGCTGGCCCGCCAGGAGGGGAACATCGAGGAGGCCCGGGGCGAGGTCCGGAAGGCGCTCCTGGCCTTGGGGAGCGCGGTGGGGGCGCCCGACCTGGACGAGGTCCGGGTGGAGGCCGAGCCCGTCCGCGTCTTCGATCCGGGAGATCTGGATGTGGAGGCGCTGGTGGGCGCGGCCCTGGGCCGGAGCCCCCGGGTCCGGGAGGCGGAGGCCGTGCTGGATCAGGAGCGGGCGGTGCGGGACGCCGCCCGGTGGTCCCGGCTGCCCTCCCTGGAGCTTTCCGCCAGCCTGTCCCGGAGCGCCGTGGGCCCGGATCAGGAGACGTTCCTGAACCTCACGCCCGGCGACAGCCGGAGGGGGAGCCTCAGCTTCTCCCTCTCCCTGCCCGTGGGCGAGCTCCTCCTCTCGGGGGCCCACGAGGAGCAGCAGGCGGAGGTGGAGCTCCGGAACCAGTCCGAGGAGGTCCGCGAGATCCGAAGCGAGGTGGAGGAGGAGGTCCGGGCCCGCCACATCGACCTGGCCACGGCGTACCGGCGGGTGGAGCTCTCGGAGCGGGAGCGGGAGCTGGCCGAGGAGCGGCTCCGCCTCACCCAGGAGGGCTACCGGATGGCCCGGCAGCCCTTCGACGAGCTCCAGACGGCGGTCCGGGACGCCGCCGAGGCCCGGAGGGAGGCGGTCACGGCCCGCTACGACTTCGTCCGGGCCCGACTGGACCTGGAGGAGGCCCTGGGGCTTCCGCTGGAAGCGGCGGTGGAGGGTCTCCCGGAGGGTCGAGGGGGACCATGAGTCGGACGCGGGCGGGTCTCGCCGGCTCCCGGGCCGTCACGGGCCAGCGGAGACGAGGGGACTGAGCCGTGTCCATCCCCCGGCTCGCCACCCGGAGGCCCGTGGCCGTGGCCATGCTCTTTCTGGCCGTGGTGCTTCTGGGGGTGATCTCCTTCGTCCGTCTCCCCATCGACCTCCTGCCCGACGTCCACTACCCACGGCTCGTGGTCTACACGTCGTATCCGGAGGTGGGCCCGGCGGAGATGGAGCGGCTTGTCACGGAGCGGATCGAGGCGGAAGGGGCGGCGGTGCCCGGTGTGGAGCGGGTCACGTCGCTGTCCCGGGACGGGGTGAGCCTGGTGACCCTGCGCTTCGCGTGGGGGACGGACATGGACTTCGCCATGCTCAACGTCCGGGAGCGGATGGACGCAGCCCGGGAGGACCTCCCCGAAGACATGGAGCGGCCCCGGATCCTCCGGGTGGATCCGGACTCGGAGCCCATCCTGGGGCTCAGCGTGGCCGGAGGGCCGGACCTCTGGGAGACGAAGGAGTTCGCCGAGTCGGTGGTCCGGCGTAGGCTGGAGCAGCTCGACGGGGTGGCCCAGGCGTCGGTGACGGGAGGGCTCGAGCGGGAGATCCAGGTGGAGGTGGATCCCACCCTCATGGAGTCGTACGGGCTTGACTTCGCGGACGTGTCCGAGGCCCTGGACCACGCGAACCAGAGCGGGGCCGGGGGGACGATCCTCCGGGGCCGTTACCGCTATCCGCTCCGGACGCTGGGGGAGTTCACGACCGTGTCCGAGATGGCGGACGTGGTGGTGGCCCGCCAGCGGCAGGACGAGGAGGCGGACGAGGGGGCCTCGGCCTCCGCGTCGTCGGGCTTCCGGGTGGTCCGGCTCGGAGACGTGGCCACCGTCACGGACGGGTTCGCGGAACGGGAGTCGGTGGCCCGCTACAACGGGAGCGAGGCGGTGGGCGTCCTCCTCTTCAAGGAGTCCGGGGCGAACACGGTGGCGGTGGCCGAGCGGGTGGACGGGGCGCTGGCCCAGCTTGCCGCCGAGTTCCCGGAGATCACGGTGGACGTGGCGTTCAGCCAGGCAGGGTTCATTTCCGAGTCCATCGACAACGTGGTCCAGGCCCTGGTCCTGGGGGGCGCCCTGGCGTTCCTCGTCCTCTTCTTCTTTCTGAGGCAGCCCCGCTACCCCTTCGCCGTGGCCCTGGCGATCCCCATCTCGGTGGTGGGCACGTTCGCCCTCATGGAAGCGGCGGGGGTCTCCCTGAACATCATGAGCCTGGGGGGCCTGGCCCTGGGCGTGGGGATGCTGGTGGACAACTCCATCATCGTCCTGGAGAACGTCTTCCGGCACCGGGAGGAGGGGAAGGAGGGAGTGGAGGCGGCGGGATCCGGAGGTGAGGAGGTCATGGGGGCCATCACGGCGGCCACCCTGACCACCATCGCCGTCTTCGGGCCCATCGTCTATGTGGAGGGGGTGGCGGGCGAGCTCTTCCGGGACCTGTCGCTGGCCGTGGCGTTCTCGCTCCTGGCGAGCCTGTTGGTGGCGCTCACCCTCCTCCCCTCGGTGGCCGCCCGGTTCCGGCTGGAGGGGGAGGAGGTGGAGGCCCGGGAGGCCCCGGCGCTCTTCCGGGAGCCCCGGCCTCGAGGGTGGCCCGGGACTCTGGCGTGGGGCGCGGTCCACCTCCTCCGGCTCCCCCTCTGGCTCGTCCGGGTGGGGGCGGCTCTGGGGGGAGCCCTCCTCCTCTTCTGGTGGTCCGGGCTCCGGAGCCTCTGCGGCCGGCTCTTCGGGCCCCTTCTCCGGGGGTTCGACCGAGGGTTCGAGGCCTTCGCCCACCGCTACCACCGGGCCCTGGACTGGTCCCTGGACCACCGGGGCCGGGTGCTGGGCATGGCCGTGGGGGCCCTGGCCCTGGCCGTGGGGGTGGGCCTCGTGCTGGAGCGGGACCTCCTTCCCCGAGTGGACCAGGGGGCCTTCGAGGTGGCCCTGAAGCTCGAGGAGGGGACGACGCTGGAGCGGACGGACGAGGTGGCGGGGGAGATCGAAGAGGCGCTCCTGGAGGAAGAGGGGGTGGAGGCCGTGTTCACCCAGGTGGGCCGCAGGGTGGAGGCGTTCGGCGAGGGTGAGGAGGCCACGGGCCTCCACACGGCCCGCCTCCAGGTCCGGGTGGTCCCGGGGCACCGGACCGGGCAGGTGGTGGACCGACTCCGGCACCTGGAGGAGAAGGTGCCGGACGGGACGGTGGCGTTCCGGACGGGCCAGGCCACGGCCCTGGGCCAGCTCCTAGGGGGCTCGGACGGGGACGTGGCCGTCCGGGTCCGGGGCGAGGATCTGGAGGGGGCGAACGCGGTGGCCCGGGAGCTGGAGGAGCGGCTCCGGGGCTCGGAGCGGGTGGGCAACTTCCGCCTGGCGTCCGAGCGGGGCCAGCCCGAGCTCCAGGTGCGGATCCTCCGGGAGGAGGCCGCCGAGTTCGGCGTCGAGCCCCGGCAGATCGCCGAGACGGTGGAGAGCGCCATGCGGGGGACGCGGGCCACCGAGTTCGTGGCGTTCGACCGGAAGGTCCCCGTCACCGTACGCCTCCCCGACGCGCTCCGCCACGACGCCTCCACCCTGGAGGGGCTCCAGGTGGACGGGATTCCCCTCCGGGAGCTGGTGGAGGTGATCGAGGCCGAGGGGCCCGCCGAGATCCGGCGGGAGGATCAGGGCCGGGTGGTGACCCTCCACGCCGACGTCCTCTCGGGCGGGCTCGCCCGGGCCATCGACGAGGTGGAGGAGGGGGTGGCCGGCGTCCCGGTCCCCGGTGGGTTCCGGGTGGAGGTGGGGGGCGAGAACGAGGAGATGCAGCGCTCGTTCCGGAACCTGGGGTTCGCGTTCGCCCTGGCGCTGATCCTCGTCTACATGATCCTGGCGGCCCAGTTCGAGTCGTTTGTGCATCCGTTCACGATCCTGGGGGCCGTCCCCCTGGCCCTGGTGGGGGCGATCCTGGCCCTCTGGCTCGCCGGGGAGGGGCTCAACACCCTGAGCCTCATCGGGATGGTGATCCTGGTGGGGATCGTGGTGAACGACTCCATCGTGAAGGTGGACTTCATCAAGCAGGCCCGGGAGCGGGGCCTCCGGGCCCGGGAGGCGATCCTGGAGGCGGGCCGGGTCCGGCTCCGGCCCATCCTCATGACCACGGTGACCACCGTGCTGGGGCTCACCCCCATGGCCCTGGGGATCGGGAGGGGAGCGGACCTCCGGGCGCCCCTGGCGGTGGCCGTCATCGGAGGGCTTCTCCTGGCCACGTTCCTCACCCTCATCGTCGTTCCCGTCCTCTACTCCGTCCTGGACACGGTGGCGGCCCGGGTCCGGGCGCCGGAGGGGAGGAGCCGCCCGGTGGGGGGTGAGGATCCGGCCCTGAGCCCGGCCGCCCGCCGGGATGGGGAGGGGCCGTGATCCGGGCCGCCATCCGCCGGCCCGTGACCGTGACCATGGCCTACCTGGCCGTGGCGCTCCTGGGGGTGGCCGCCTGGCGGAACGTCCCCCTGGAGCTCCTCCCGGACACGAGCCTCCCCCGCCTCACCGTCCAGGCCGAGTGGCCCGGCGCCTCTCCCGAGACCGTGGAGGCGTTCCTCACCTCCCCCATGGAGTCCACGGCCCAGCGGGTGAAGGGCGTGGAGACGGTGAGCTCGGTCTCCACCGAGGGCGGAAGCCGGCTCACCGTGGAGTTCGCCCGGGACGTGGACATGGACTTCGTCCGGTTGGACCTCTCGGAGCGGCTCTCGCGCCTGGAGGACGAGCTTCCGGCGGGGGTGCGGACCGTCCAGGTGGAGCAGTACGTTCCGGAGGATCTGGCCGAGGAGGCGGAGCGGCCGCTCCTCACGTACACGTTCACGGGCCCCCTCCTCCTGGAGGCCCTCCGGGCGCACCTGGACGAGGAGGTGGTCCCCGAGCTGGGCCAGGTCCGGGGGGTGGCCCGTGCCGTGGCCATGGGCGGAAGCCGCCGGCTCCTGGAGGTGGAGCTGGACGAGGAGCGGATCGCCTCCCTGGGGCTCACTCCGAGCGACGTGACCGAGAGGATCGTGGATCTGGACCTGGTCCGGGAGGCCGGCGCGGTCCGGAGCGGGGCGCGGGAGCGGACCGTGGCCATCCGGGACCGGCCAGCCTCCGCCGATGATGTCCGGAGCGCCGTCTTCTCCGTGAACGGCACGCCCATGCGGGTGGGCGATCTGGGCCGGGTCCGGGACACGTTCGAGGATCCCCGCCAGCTCCACCGGATGAACGGGAGCCCGGCGGTCACCCTCCACGTCCACCGGGAGCACGGAACGAACGCCATCG
>SKSR01000299.1 GCA_007122885.1 Gemmatimonadota bacterium | reverse complement strand
CGCCGGTCCGGCACCCACCACGAGGGCGCGCATCCCGGACTCCCCGGCCTCCGCAGGGATCTCCCATCCCTCCGTCAGAGCCCGGTCGCCCAGAAAGCGCTCGACGGCCTGGATGCTCACGGCTCCGTCGAGATGCTCCCGGTTGCAGTCGGATTCACAAGGGTGGTAACAGACCCGGCCGTGCACGGCCGGGAAGGGATTGTCCCTTACGATGGTTTGCCAGGCCTGCCGGAAACGCCCCGCCTCCACGTGGGCGAGCCACTCTTGTACGTTTTCGCCGGCGGGGCACGCATTGTCGCACGGGGCCAGGAGGTCTACGAAGATGGGTCGCTCCGTCCTGGTGGGCCCGAGCCGTCGGGATCGGGAAAGATCCGGCCGTCGGGCCAGGTCCTCGGAACCACCCCGCCCTCCGGGCTGCGGCGGCTCTTGCCCCATCGGTGGCTTGGACGGTCGGTCCGGGTGCGAGGGCATGGCGTCCTCGGTAGGTTAGCAGGAGTGTGTGGACCGGAGGTGACTGCAAGGCGCCCCGGCATCGGTGCCCTCCCATGGCTTGGAAATCACCTGAGGGCCACTTTGAGCTCGGCGGCGCGGGCGGTCGGCTTCTTCCTTGGATGAAAGAGAGGGGTTCTTCAGCCCACTCTGGGTCATCGTGTCCCCACCCGCCGCCAGGGAGTGTGTCCGGGGCTGGTGCGATTCGGGGTACGGCCGCTTCCGGTACCCCCTCGACCGTGCAGAGAGTGTGCCAAGCGAAGGATCCAGCTGGGCCGGGTTCCGCATGCAGGGTCCGGCTCCTCCTTCCGTCCCCGTTGGTGGCGAACCAGGTATTTCCGGTCGGGCCGGGGTGGCATGGGGGGCGTCGGACCTCCATGCATATAGAGGGCTCGAGTCCGGGTCCTACATCGGAGTCCGACGACATCTGTGCCTGCGAGGATCGACACGATGAGCGAAGTACGAACCCGGGAGGCCCGGGAGGGGGACGTGGAGGGAATCCAGGAGATCTTCCTGCGGAGCTACGGAGAAGAGTATCCGTACCGGGAGTTCTATGATCGGGAGTGGCTGAAGCGGGCGCTTTACGGCGAGCGCATGGTCATGGTGGTGGCGGAAGACACCGAATCCGGGGCCATTCTGGGCACTGGCTCAGTCGACCTGGACACGGGGAGCCATTCCGACCTGGTGGGGGAGATGGGTCGACTGGCGGTACACCCCGAAGCTCGTGGACGGGGGGTGGGTGGCGCGATCATGGAGCGGCGGGTTTCGGTCATTGAGGATCGACTCCACCTGGCCCTGGTGGAAAACCGGACGACTCATACGCATTCCCAGAAGATCTCCCGGCGCTTCGGGTTCGTTCCGGTGGGGTTCCTCCCGCTGAAGCATCGGTTCGTCGGGCGGGAGAGCGTGGCCCTCTACGCCCGTCACTTCGGGAGTGGCGTGGAGCTCAGAAAGAATCACCCCAGGATCGTTCCGGCGGCCCACCCCGTGGCCCGATTGGCGATGGCCAACCTCGGGTTGGCGGCTGACCTCGTCGTGGACGAGTCCTCCCCGGCCTACCCCGACGAGGACGAGTTCGACCTGTCGGACCTGGAGTCCGAAGGGTTGCCCGACCTGCTCCGGATCGAGCGCGGACGGGTCCGGGGTCGGGAGGTCTTCGGGCCCATGAGGCTCCATTACGGCTTCTTCCGACTGGCGGCTCGGAAGGCGAGCTACCTTGTGGCGCGGCGGCCCGGCCGCCCCGAAGTGGGTGTGGCCGGAGCGTTGGGCTACCTCCACGACCCAGTGGGGCGGACCATCCGGATCTTCGAGCTCATCGCCGCCACGGACGCCCCGGTTCGGACTCTCTTCCAGGCGCTCTTGGAGCGGGCCTGGGATCGGGGGGTGGAATACGTGGAAGTGGATGTGAGCGCGGATGCTCCCCGGCTTCAGCGGACACTCCTGGAGCTCGGTTTCCTTCCTGCGGCCTACGTTCCCGCCATGGCTTTCCACGAGGTGGAGCGCTTGGATGTCCTCAAGATGGTGGCCCTGAGGATGCCGCCGTCCGTTTCGGACGGGGCGTTCACCGAGGAGGCTCGTCCCATCGTCGAAGCGGTGATGGAGGGGTTCCGGATCCGAAGCGTTTTGCCGGAGCTGGCCGCACGTCTGGGTGATCTGGCCGTTTTTCGAGGCCTTGGAGAGGAGCAGGCCCGAAGGCTGGCCGGAGCCATGTCCCTCCGGAGATTCGGTCCGGGAGAGCTCCTCTTCCAAGTGGGCGAGGCGGCCCACGAGCTCTTCGTCCTTCTCGACGGCTCGGTGGAGGTTGTTCACCCTCGGTCAGGCTTGGTGGGCACCGTGGAAGGTGGAGAGACCGTCGGAGAGAACGCCATGCTGGCCGAGGCTCCCCACAGCGCGTCGGTTCGAAGCCGGACGAAGGGCTCGGCGGCGGTGCTCGGTCGCGACCACCTGAAGGAGCTGGTGGACCGGCGGCCCGACATCGGCGTGGTGCTCTATCGGAACCTGGCCCTGGGCCTGGGCCGGAAGCTCCGTGAAGCCGGCAAGTCCGGAAGCTCGGAGGAGCCGGAACCGTAACGATGTCGCGGAAGGTTACCCCGAGCCGGGCGGATGCGGTTTCACGTCACTCGGGACGGGGATCCTAAGCCTCGGGCACGATGTAGACAGGGGATGGCGCGGCGGGTACCTTGCCGGGCACCGATCCCCGGTCCCGAAGAGCCCTTTCCCGGTGTCAGCGGGGTCCGGGCCGGGGTCATTCCGCCATGGCGCCGGCCCAACCCGGATCGTTGGGTTGGAGGGGGCGGATTCGGCGGTTCGATGCATGGAGGAGCACGTGCGGGCATACGTGGAAACCTACGGCTGTCAAATGAACATCAGCGACGGCGAGCTGATGGAGGG
>SKSR01000250.1 GCA_007122885.1 Gemmatimonadota bacterium | reverse complement strand
TCGCTGCGGCGTCGAGGATGGCCGGACGCTGGACATGTACCCGGCCGTGAACCTCCAGTGGTCGGCATGGGAAAGCATGTACCCGGGCACGCTAGTGGTCGGCCAGAACACGAACATCCCCCGGGACTACACGCGCTACCCCTACGGCAGCTACAAGGACAACAGGGATCTCCTCTTTCCCCAGGACAACTTGGACGAGCGACGCCCCATGAAGGAGTGGGTACTGGGGATCCCTGCCCAGAACGGTCAAGGGGGAATCGCCTTCCCCTTCCGGGAACTCCAGACGGCGGGGCCCGGAAGCCTGCTGGTGGTGGAGTCTCCTTCGCCGGTGGGTGACGTGGTGGTCTTCTGGGATGAACGAGCCCAAGGCGCCATGGCCTTCTTCCCCGAAGCCGACGGCCAACCCCTCACCCTCTTCCAGCGGAACGAGTACTTCATGGACGAGGAAACGGGCTCTACATGGAACCTGAGTGGACAAGCCGTGGACGGGCCCATGGAGGGGGCGTCCCTGGAGCCCGTGCCGGAGGCCTACCCGGCGTTCTGGTTCGCCTGGGCGGCATTCCATCCGGATACGGACCTCTGGTCGAATGACGGCGGTTGAAGTCGAAAGGATGTCGGCTCGGAAGGGGCTTGCCGGAAGGGGATATTCTCGGGGGCATAGGGCGGCTCTGACGGTCTTCTGCACCGGCCTCCTGGCCCTTTCCGCTCCCCTTCAGGGGCTCGAAGCCCAGTGGCTCGAAGAGCCGGGTCAAGGTTGGGCCGAAGTCACGTTCATCTACCACGACACGGACCAGGTCTTCGACCAGAGGGGAGCGGAGCGCTTCATCTTTGCGGACGGGCGGGCCATCACCCGCTCGATCTTCCTGACAGCGGTTACCGGAATCCACACAGGCCTCGACACATGGGTTCAGGTTCCCATTCACAGCATCACCTTCAACGACGCCGGAAGCGATCTGTCGAACACGGGATTCGGTGACCCGAGCATCTACCTTCGGGTGGGAACGGGCATCCTCGAAGGAATTCCCGACGTGCCGCTGGCTCTCCGAGGTGGGGTAAAATTGGCGGGCGGAAGCTTCGACGTGGACTCGGAGGTCATCCCTCTCGGTGAAGGGCAAACGGACTGGGAGCTACTGGCCGAACTGGGCCACTCCTTCCACCCCCTCCCGTTCTGGACCGTCGCCTGGGTCGGACACCGCTGGAGGACGGAAAACACGGACGCGGTTCGTGAACCCGGGGACGAGTGGTTCTGGCTCTGGTCGGTGGGTGGGGACGCGGGTCCGGTGGAATGGACTCTCACCCTGGACGGACTGGAAGGGGGCACGTGGACGATCGAGGGCCTGGAGGTACCCACCGCTCGCCGCTACCTGACCCAGGGGCTGTTCGAGTTGGGCCGCCCCATCGGGCCGGGAACACTCAGCGCCGGAGTGCGAAACGCCTTTCGGGGGAGAAACCTCCCGTCCGGCACGGCGTGGACATTGAGCTACTTCGTGAACTTCGGAGGGTTTTGATCATGTCCGCCGTTCAACCGTTACGTCCCCCCACGGGGCGCAGGACGTCCAGTGGAGCCCAAGCTTCGTCGGGAACGCTCCCCGCAGTGCTCCTGAGCGCCTTCGCGTTGAGCGGATGCGCCGCCGGTGCCGCTCAGGTGGTCGACGGCCCTTCGCCCCTGGCAGAGCTGGCCGTCCTGGGGTCCATTCGTACACAGGCCCAACCCAGCCCCGGCGCCGAGGTCACGGGCCACAATATGCGGGTCCACGAAGCGCCGGACGAACCTCCGCGCCTTCCGGCCGACGAGGTGCCGATGGTCGACGACGAACTCGTGGTGGGCCTCGTGGTGGACGGGCATCCCGTGGCCTACCCCATGCGGTTCCTGAACTTGGTCGAGGTCGTCAACGATCGGGTGTCGGACACCCCGGTGGTCATCTCGTGGTGCCCCTTGGCGGGAACGGCCGCCACCTTCCACCGTCGGGTCGGGGACGAAACCCGTACCTTCCACTTCGGGACGAGCCTGATCCACGATAGCCTCCTATTGGTGGACGAAGAGTCCGGAAGCGTCTGGGCGCAGGTGCCGAGAAGGGCGATCAGCGGCCCCCTGAGGGACGAGCATCTGACCGTCATCCCTTCCATTCAGACCACGTGGGGTTTCTGGCGAAGCCAGCACCCGGACACCGAGGTGATGGTCTTTCCGAGTGAGGAGGGACTCCCCTATCATTACGCCGACTTTGAGGCGGACCATTTTCCCAATCCGCCTCCGGAGGTCCATGATCCGAGCACGCTGGGCGTGGGAATCGTGCAAGGGGATGATTCCTGGTTCTTCCCGTTCCGGGAGTTGGAGCTGGCCCAGCCGGAGGAGATCACTTTCGCCGACGGAGCCCTTCGTGTTCGATACGAAGCCGAGGGAATGACCGCCTGGGTGGAGGACGAGGACGGACGGATGGTGGACAGCCAGGTTGCGTATGAGCGGGCCTGGCTTGCCTTTTATCCGGACAGTCGGATCTACCGGGAATCCTCCCGAGATCACTTCCCTTCGCCCGGACTCTGAAGGCTCTCTTGACGAAACCAGGAGACACTGAACGTCGCGAGCGTTCGTTTCGCGAAGAGGCCCTCCCCGAGATCGACGCGGTCTACCGTTTCGCGCTCCGGCTCACGTCGGATGAGGACCGGGCCGAGGACCTAGCTCAGGAGACCTTCCTCCGGGCCTATCGGAACTGGGAGAAGTACACCCCCGGAACCAAGGTGAAGAGCTGGCTCTTCACCATCTGCCGAAACATCTTTCTCCGGCAGAAGGAACGAAAGCGCCGCCATCAAGAGATCGTCTCCGAGGTATTGGACGAGGATCCCCGGAGGATCTCCCGTGAGGCCACCATCTTCATGGCCGCACGGGAACAGGACCCGGAGGGCCACTTCTGGAGCCAGGTGGTGGACGACGAGGTGACCCGGGCTATCCGGGACCTGCCGCAGGAGTTCCGGGAGGCGGTGGTCCTCTCCGACCTGGAAGGCCTCTCGTACGATGAGATTTCCCACGTCCTGGAGATCCCCGTGGGCACGGTGAAGAGCAGAATCTTCCGGGGCCGAAGGATTCTTCAAGAGGTTCTCTACGAATACGCAGTCCAGGAAGGGATTCTGCCCCGGGGTCCATCCGGGGAGGACGTGAACATGGAAGAGGCTTCAGGATGAGTTGGACCGACGAGCTACGTAGACTGCTCCGGAGGGTGACGAGCAACGGGCCGGAGGACGGAGAAGACGGACTCGAGGGGGGCATCACCTGCCGGGAGGCGGCGGAGCGCCTCATGGAGTGGCTGGACGGGGAACTCGCTCCGGAGTGGGAAGAATCCGTGGGGATCCACCTGGAGACCTGCGCCCGATGTCGCCCGGTCCTCGTCTTCGAACGATCCTTCAGAGAGGCCTTGGTCCGCGTCCGGAAGGACGCACGGGCACCGGACCGGCTCAAGGAACGGATCCTGGAGAGCCTGGAGGACCAACAGAAGCTCCGGACCTCTGATCTCGACCCCGCTCCCGACGATCCCAGGGGGGAGTAGGAACGCGCGCCTCCGCCGTGGCCACCTCCTCCGGCCAGACGATCTCCTTCCTTCGATCCTGCCACTGGACGAAAACCCCTTGGTTCGCCGTCTGGTATCCTCGTTCATCCACAGCGTACGGGCCGAACACCGTGGTGGTCTCCAGCGCCAACAGCTCCTCACGAAGCTCATCGGAATCGAGGGACCCGGCCCCGCGAACCCCTTCCGCAAAGAGCTGACAGCTTCCGTACGCTCCCGCCGCGTGGAAACTCGGCGTGGAACCGAAGGCCGCTCCGTAGGCATCCACGAACTCATCGATCCCCGGGTGGGGAAGCGTGGGCTCCCAGGCTGAGAGACCGTAGGCGTACTCGGCATGGGGACCCAGAGTCCTCTGGAACTCGTCCACGGCACCGGACGTGCCGAACATCTGGACGTTCACGTCGTGCTCCCTCATCTGGCGGACCACCACGGTGAAGTCGTCCAATGCGGACGCGGCCATGGCCAGGACCTGGGCCTGGCCTTCGGCCGCTCGAAGGAGAATGTGGGAGAAGTCTTCGGTTCCGCTTTCGTAGGTGTCGTGGAGGACCACCTCCATCCCCTCCTCCCGAGCCAATTCGGCGGCTCCCTCCGCCGCGGCTCGGGGGAAGTGCTGGTCCTCGGAGATCACGGCTACCCGCTCCAAACCGAACCCGGCCGCCATCTCGACCAACCCGGCCAGGAAGAGCTCCGCCGGGGGTAGGACCATGAAGAGGTAACGCCGGTCCTGCTCCCAGATGGAGCTGGTGGCGGCCAGAGGTGAGATGTGCACCATCCGGTGCTCCTCGGTGACCGGAGCCACGGCCTCGGTCAAGGTGGAGCCGTAGGGGCCCATGACGGCGTCCACTCCCTCGTCCGTGATCAGTTTCTCGTAGATTCGCGGAGCGAGCTCGGGATCAGACTCGTCATCCAGGATGATGAACTCCACCTCCCGGCCCAGCAGGCCCCCGTCCCCATTCAGGTGCTCCGCGCACAGTCGGTAGCCGTTGGCCGCTGGAATTCCCTGGGTGGCATACGCTCCCGACTCCGACATGGTGGCCCCGATACGGATGGGGTCATGGAAATCTCCGCCCCCATCCCCCACCGCTTCCGGATCCCCAACCCCTGTCGAAATCAGGATGAGGCCGACGGCGAGACTTGTGGTCACTCCGGAGGAGGAAGGCCTGTTAATCATGAACGGTGCTCCTGACGACCCGGGGCGAAATCGAAACGAGTCCAGGGTGGGGGCTTTCCACCAGGATCCAGACGACCGAAAGGTACGGGAGAGCGCGACCGCCGGCGACCTTCCCACCCACCCGGACGAAAGCTTCCGACGACCTCGGTGCCTACGTGAACCATCCTCACCTCTGGGGAAAACCCGGGCGCTCCACCACCGCCTGCGCCTGTGCGAGATGGCGTTCCTGATGGGCTACGATGACTTCGAACACTTCCCCCAGGGTGAGGACGAGAAACCGGCTCACCGGCGAGGGGACCCGGGCACGCTGCAGGTCCACTCCTCGGGCGGCGTCCACGAAGGAGAGGAGCTCGTCTTGCTGGCTCATGAACCGCTCCGCCACGTCCGGGCGCGCCTCAGGAGGCCGGAACGGCCGAGGGGCCCGGAGGGGGAGCCTTCCTCGGGGTCCGGCCGAGTGGATGAAGAGGCGGGCCCAGAGTCGAGGGCGGTACGCCGGATCGGCCTCGCAGGGAGCCCCGTTCTCGATCGCCTCCCGGATCCTGGGGTGGTAGGCGGAGCCCGTGGCCACCAGATGCTCGAGACATTCGGCGACGCCCCATCGCCGGGGCTCGGGCTGCCACAGGAGGGCCTCGTCGTCCAGTCCCTCGGTGAGCGCCTTCACCCAGGCTCCGTTCTCCCGAGCCCTCCGTCCCACCTCACTCAGGTGTGTCTCGGCGGGGATGAGCACTTGCGACCGGTCAGCCGAAGAGGATACCCAGATAGTACGGCCACAGCACAATGGCCAGGGCGCCCTGCCAGAAGCCGAGCTCCAGGAAGCCGAGGGTGAACAGCCACCCCCCGAACCAGGCGGCCCCGGCCACGCTGTGGTTCTCCACATGGATCCGTTCGCTCACGCTACCCTCCCGGTTGCCGAACCAACGGTGCACTGACCGCTTACCAAGCGGCGCCGATCTGGACCCATGCACCGACGGCCCCGGAAGGTTCCCGGCCAGGACGGGAAGCGCCCGGTCTCGACCGGACCGCCCCTCCGACCCCCGAAGCTCAGCCGCAGCTCAGCTCGTAGTTGGCCGTCTTTTCCACCCCGGATGGAAGCCGATACCTCAGCGAGTGGGTGTGCCGGAATTGCCGGTGGGGCTGGATCCAGACGTATCGAGTCGCCGTCCGGGTCTGACCGGAGACGATGCGCGTCGTCCCGAACCAGTCGGAAGACAGCACCGAAGCGGAAACCTCGTGATCTCCGAGCCCGGTAATCGTCTGGCCGTTCACCTCTCTCCAACCCAACACCAAGTTGATGAGCTCCACCGGATCGTCCGGGCGACCTCCGGACACCCGGGCCTCCAGGGTATACTTGCAGCCCGGCCGAAGGGGAGGAGCGCTGCCCACGAGAGTGCTCACGACTTCATCCGTAGGCCCGTGGAGCGAGAACTCGAGCTCCGGGACCGGGGATGTGGGATCACTGTCGCCGCAACCCAGGAGGAACAGAGGTCACCGGAGGACGGCGCCCCTCGACCTGGAGCCACGCTACGCTCGGACCTCCTGAGATTCAAGCGAAAAAGTCTGGATCAGAGGCGTGCTGCGGAGACTCCTACAACCTGCCTCGACGGGCCCCGCAGGGGGGATGATGGGTGCCCGCATCCGACGACGACGCCGACAGGTGTTCGGCCTTTCCTTGCCGAGACTCCCCCCGGGAGCCTACCCTGACATCAGCATCCACAATCCTTCGCCGGAGAACGCTTTGAACCCCACGGGCCGTCGATTCCGGGGCTTCATTCGGAGCGGGTTCTGCACACTCGCCTCGATCCTCCTGATCACCGTCGGATGCGCCCCTGAGGAAGCGGGCCAACCTCCGGAAGCCGCTCGCACCATCCTTTTCGAGGGGGCGCGGCTCATCGTCGGGGACGGGAGTCCTCCTTTGGAGGAAGGAGCTTTTCTGGTGGAGGACGACTGGATCGTGGCCGTGGGACATCGCGGAGAGGTCGAAGCTCCTCAGGAGGCGACCCGGGTCGACCTGACGGGACGGACCGTGATACCGGCGTTCGTGAACACCCACATCCACCTTTCCTCGGATCGCGAGGAGCGAATCGAGCAACTCCGGCACAACGCGTACTACGGAGCAGCAGCGGTGCTGAGCCTGGGGGTGGACCATGGGGAAGCCCCCTTCAACCTACGGGCCGAGCCTGTGCCCGGGGCGGCCATCTCCCTCACTGCAGGCCGGGGCATCACGCGCCCGGAGCCCGGACGTTCCGAGGTTCCCTTCTGGATCGACGAGCCGGAGGAGGGGCGTGAAGCGGTCCGGGAGCTTGCGGCGGAAGGCGTGGACATCGTGAAGATCTGGGTGGACGACCGGGGAGGCGAGTACGAGAAGCTCACCCCGGAGCTCTACGGAGCTGTGATCGATGAAGCTCACCGGCACGACCTGAAGGTGACGGCCCACATCTTCTCCCTGGAGGACGCCAAGGGCCTCTTGGAGGCGGGTGTAGACGCCTTCGCCCACGGGGTCCGGGACCGGGATGTGGACGACGAGTTCGTCGCCATGCTGGAGGAGCGGCCCCACGTAGTCTACGTGCCCAACTTCCCGAACCCCGGCGTGGAGAGGGACCTGAGCTGGCTGGCCGGGACGATCCCTCCTGACGAGCTGGTGGAGCTCCAGGAGGGGATCGGCCAGGGTACGGAGCCATCGGAAAGCTTTCGGATCCAAGCCCGGAACCTGGAACGGGTTCACGAGGCAGGGGTGACCATTGGATTCGGCACGGACGGGAGCTCCCCCTGGATGGCCCACCTGGAGCTGGAGGCCATGACCTGGGCGGGAATGAGCCCTCATGAGGTCATCGTGGCAGCCACCCGCAACTCGGCCGCCCTCGTCGGACTGGACGATCTCGGCACCCTGGAAGCCGGAAAGAGCGCAGATTTCGTCGTCCTGGACGGGGATCCCCTGGGTGACATCACGAACACCCGCCGGATCGCTGCGGTCTATCTCCGGGGCGACGAAATGGACCGGGAAGGGTTCAGCGCCCGCCTCCTAGCGGAGGCCGACGACCCCAGGTGAGCCCACCCCCACCAGTCCAGCGACGAAGTCGAGCGCCTCCTGCCCGGCGATCAAGGCCAAAGCCACGCGAAGACACCGGCGGTGAGGAGGGCGTAGATCAAGCCGTCGAAGGTGTTCTTCAGCGTGGTGCTCCACTTCCTCCCGAACCAGATGGACTGCGGCCACTCCCCGACGGCGTAGGCGGCGAAGGCCGCCGTGCCGGCGATTCTGAATACATCCAAATACTCCGCCCCCGGGGCCAGCGTCCGTCCCGTCAAGTAGGCGACGATCAGAGCCACTAACAGTAGGTGGACGAGCCATTTCCCAAGTAGCGGACCCATCCGGATGGGTCCGCTGGGAAGGACGGTGAATATCGCCACCGGCCCTTCCTCCTGCTTGGCGATGAACTCCGGATCGGACATTTCCTTCATGCTCCCGGCCCGTGGAAGGGCATAGTCCCCCGGAGGAATCGAAGCATCGCGAAACGCCGCTCGGACCCGCTCCTCGGAAGGAACGGCTTCCAGGTCCCCTGCGTGATAGCCCAGAAACATGTGGATGACGGAGCTGGCCGCGAAAACGAGAACCGCAGCCAAGAGGATGGGGAGCCAGAGCTCCGGAATGGTGACCATGGGGCCTCCGCAAGGTGAGGGGGAAGGCAGGGGCCGTCTCCGAGCATTTGCACACTATCCCGGGATGGACCCTTTTCGCCACCGGCGCTCCGGTGCCGACGGATCCCCTCGTTGCCTCCTTCCGGAGCATCGTCGGCGTCGAAACGGAGGATCTCCCCAATGACGAGGTCGCCGAAGAGCACCCGGTCGCGAAGCTCTGGAAGGTCGTCCGTTCGGAAGACGTGGATCCCGATCACCGCTTCCTGCTCGGCTAAAAGGGGATCGTTGCGGCCGTACTCCACCACCGGGGCAGCTCGTGGAAAGGAATACTCCACCGCCCGAGGCGCTGGGCCGAGCGTTCAACCTACGGGAGGGCCCACGGGAAACGGGAATTCCCCGTTCAATCCCGGTACTCAGCTGCACGGAACGGTGATCATCCGCTCATCAGGGACATTTCGACCGAGCAGGGAACGTCTTTCTTGCCACGGTTTGGCCCGAGATACAGATTTGTTATCACCCGTTATCAGGCCTGGAGGGGCCCTTTAGCCGGCAGGGCGGAGCGGGTGTCGCCCGAGGGCGGGAAAACGGCGTCGACTACCGACAGGAGGATGGACCATGAGCGGATTCCGGGCGAGGCTTCCCGTCTCACTATTGCTCTTGTTCTTCGCCGTAGGGTGCGGGGACGCGGTCACCTCGCCCGACGGCCCCACCGCGTCCGGCGCTCCGGGGGACGTCTCCGCCGTGCTGGGAGACCGGTCCCCCCTGGATCGCTACATCGTGGGCACGGTGCCCGGCGCGGGCCAGGTGGCCCGGAACGCCGCCACGGAGGTCTACCAGGACTACGACTTCGGCACGATCGGTCAGGCGGTGTCGGGCTGGTTCCCCGAGGCGGCCCTGGAAGGACTCCGAAGGAACCCCAACGTCCGGTACGTGGAAGCCGAGGGGGTCATGACGGTGATCGACCACGCGGAGGACGAGGGGGACCCGACCGAGGAGCAAGTGCTGCCCTGGGGGATCGGCCGGGTGGGCGCCGATCTGGTCCACCACCAGGGCAATACGGGCGGGGGGGCCAGCATCGCCATCATCGACACCGGGATCGATCCGAACCATGAGACCCTCCTTGCGGTCGTGGCCGGTGGCAAAGCCTTCGTTGACTGCGCAGGAGACTGCCACGAGGAATGGGACGACGACCACGGCCACGGAACCCACGTGGCGGGGACGGCCGGAGCCGCCGACAACGAGATCGGAGTGGTGGGTGTGAGCACCGACGCGGACCTCTACGCGGTGAAGGTCCTGGATGGCGGCGGCGGCGGAAGCTTCTCGGACGTGGCGGCGGGCATCAAGTGGACGGCCGACGAAGGGATCCACGTGGCGAACCTGAGCCTCGGGGGATCGCACTCCGAGGTGGTACGGGACGCGGTGGAGTACGCATACGGCAAGGGTGTGCTCCTGGTGGCCGCCGCCGGGAACAGCGGCCCCCGGCCCCGAAGCGTGGCCTATCCGGCCGCTTACCCGGAAGTGATCGCAGTCTCTGCCATCGACCGCTCGGATGGCATCGCTCGGTTCTCTTCACGGGGCGAGGAGGTGGAGCTGGCGGCCCCCGGAGTGAGCGTTCTCTCCTCCGTGCCCGGGGACGAGTACGAGTCCTGGAACGGAACCTCCATGGCGGCACCCCACGTGGCGGGGGCCGGGGCGCAGCTCATGGCCGCAGGGTACGACCACACCGACGCTCGAAGTCGACTGAACGAGACGGCCGAGGACCTGGGCCTCGACGGCACCCGGCAAGGGAGTGGCCTCGTGGACCTGGCCGCCGCTCTGGGCATCGAGGACGAGCCCAAGGAGGATGACGACGAAGAGAACGGCGAGAACGGGAACGGAGACGAAGAAAACGGCGAGGAGGACCAGGAGATCACCGCCGAACCGGAGATCGACACTTTCCAGGTCTCCACGCGTACCACGGGTCCCTGGTATCGGGTCGACGTGGGGTGGGTCGTTTCCCACGATGACGGGGCCCTGGAACGCGTGACGAGTGAGCTTCTCGATGACGACGGCAAGGTCTTGGCCGAACGGAGTTCTTCGGTAAGCGGCTCCGAGGCCTCGGGCGAGCACGAGCTGAGAACCCGGGACGGGGGAGCCAGCGCCGTGCGCCTCACGGTGACGGACAGTGCGGGCAACAGCACGTCTGAGACAAAGGATATCGACTTCTGAGATGGACCTGGCTTTCCCGGCCCGGAGACGGCCGGCCAGGGGGCCCTGGAGGTGGAAAACTCCACGGCCCCCTGCTTCCTCAGGCCGGACTGGTCCTGATCTTCTCCGGGGCAGCGGCGTGCGGTTCCGAAGGTGCGCTGCCGCACTCGGGGGCGTCCCCCATGGATTCTGATTCGGTGGCACTCGCCGTGGAAACCGACCGAGCCGCCTACGTCCCAGGGGAGCCCGTGGAGTTCGTCCTCACGCTGCGCAACACTTCCGAACACACCATCCACCTCTCCTTTTCGGACTCCCAGCGCTACGATTTCCGGATCGTCGATCTTCAGAATGGGGGC
>SKSR01000218.1 GCA_007122885.1 Gemmatimonadota bacterium | reverse complement strand
CCCCGCTGGTGGAAGCCCTCGACCAGGGGATCCTCAGGGAGGTCGGAGACGGGTGCGTGGAATTCAAACACCCCCTCTTTCGCGATGCCATATACCACGGGATTCCCGGGCCACGGAGGCACGCCCTCCACCGACACCTGGCGGGACGCCTGGAAGATCGAAGGTCCCCGCCCGAGGCGCGGGCCGTCCAATGGCTCGCCGCCCGAGAGCACGAGAGGGCCCGCGCGGCGCTGGTGGAGGCCTCCGAGACTTTTTGCCGGGTCCACGCCCACCGGGACGCCGTACGGGCGGCTCGCCAGGCTCTCGAGCTCTGGCCCGAGGATGAGGATGCGGGTACGCGCCTGGCCCTTCTCGAACGTCTCGGTCACTGTGCCGAGCTTTCGGGCGACCTGGGCCAGGCGGCCCGGGCCTGGAGTCGGGTCGCGGAGGAGAGACAGCGGACCGGGAATCTCTACGAGTTCGCCAACCTCCAACGCCGGCTCGCGACCGTGTGGAGTCTCCAGGGAGCGGGGGACCGAGCCATCGCGGCGCACCGCGCAGGCGCCGACGCCTTGGCCCTTCACGGTCTCCCCGGGGAGGCCGCCTTCCAGCGGCTCGTCGCCGCCAAGCAGCTCGAGGTTCGAGGCAATCGCCGGACAGCGCTGGCTCTCGCGCTGCGGGCGACGGTGGAGGCGGGAGAGGCCGAACGGGTCGACCTCCAGGCCCTCGCCATGGGGATGGAAGGCCTGTTGCGCGTGGAGCTGGGACAGGAGGAGGCGGGGCTGCACAAGCTCGGGAGTGGGCTCGGCCTCGCCCTGTCCTGGAAAATGGGAGGGCCAGTCACGGAGCTGTTGCTCCGGGTCGCCTCGGCGCTCATGCAGGCGGGCAGGTACACGTCGTGCCCGGCAGCCTTGGAGGCCGGGATCGACTACTGCCGGGAGCACGGATTCATCCAGTCGGAGGGGCGGTGCCTCGCCTCCTACGCCGCCATCCTCCTGGAGTTGGGAGAGTGGGATAGGGCTACCCGGCTCTGTCGGGATCTCCTCCGAGAGCCGGACGAAAGGCCTTTCGTCCGCGCCGCGGCCACGTGCGTGAGCGGTCTCGTCCTCGCGCTCCGGGGTCTGCCTGGGCCCGCCCGCAAGGGTCTCCTCGCTGCGAGTCTCGCGGGAGAGGAGTCCCCACGGGCTCTGGCCCTCGAGCTCTCGGCCCTTTGGGGGATGGCGGTGGCGGACGAGCTGGACGGAGACCATGGCTCCGCCGTGGAGCGGGTCCGGACCATCCGAGAGCGATGGGCCGGAGCCGACGAGGACTCCACCGTCGTCCACCCTCTCCGCTGGGCCTCCAGCTTTCTGGCTGAAAACGGTCTCGAGTCGGATGTCCGGGCCTGTGCCGAGGTTCTTGCGTCCGTAGCCACCAAGAAGGGTAGCGGTGAGGCGTTGGCGGCCTTCGCCCACGCCCTCGGAGAGTGTGCCCTGCTCGAGCGGGCCCCTGACCGGGCGTTGGGACATTTCGAAAGGGCCCGCGAGCTTCTGACCGGGACCGGGCTCTCCTTCCAGCACGTCCACACCCAACTCCGCGCGGCTGCCGCCCTCACCGCGATCGGGGACAGGGCCGCAGCCACAGATCGGTTCGTAGACGTCTACCGGATGGCTCGGCGGCTCGGCGCGAGACCCCTTGCCATGCGGGCCGTGGAGGGGCTCCGAGAGCTCGGGGAGCCCCTCGAGCGCAGGCTCGGCCGGCGGGCGGTGGGAGAGGTGGACCGCGCCGGTCTTACCCGAAGGGAGCTCCAGGTCCTGTGTCTCGTCGACCGGGGACGGAGCAATCGCGAGATTGCCCGGGAGCTCTTCCTCAGCCCCCGCACCGTGGAGATGCACGTGGGCAATGCCCTATCGAAGCTCGGGTGCGCGAGGCGGGCAGAGGCCGCCCACCGGGCCCGGTCGCTGGGGGTCATCGGCTGAACCTTCGGGGACGGGGCGCGTCCGGGTTTCTCCGTGGGGGCGGCTCCGCCATCATCGGCTGTAAGCCCCTCGAGGCCCGGCAGGAAGAACCCGGTACCCCAACCGGGAAAAACCCGGTACCCCCGCCGGAAAAACACCGTGGTTTTCCCGTTCCAAGCCCCTGCAGGCGCCGGCAATATTCGGGATGCCGATGCGGTCGCCAGCCCGGCGCGCATCGATCACTCTCGAACGGGGGAGGGCACGATGTCCAACCACCAGAAGCTCGTCGACGACTTCCACAAGGCCATGTTCGTCGACCATGACCCGGCCGCGATCGCGGGGCTCTATACCGAGGATGCGATACTCAAGGACCCGACCACCGAGGAGCCCATCCGTGGGAAGGAGGCCATCGGCGAGTATCACGCCGGGTTCCTCCGGGCTTTCCCGGACATGAGTGCGGACTTCTTCAACGTCTTCGGTGCGGGAGAGTGGTTCGCGGTCGAATTCCGGTTCACGGGCACGCACACGGGATCCCTGGAGCTCGCCCCCGGTCAAGTGGTGCCAGGCACCGGCCGCAAGATCACCGCGGACGGCTGCTGGATCGGTCGGATGGCGCCAGACGGTCGGTGTGCCGAGGACCACAGCTACTTCGATACCGGAGTGTTTGCGAGCCTGGCCACGCCGGCGGCCGGGTGACTGTTCCCGGGCAGGAGGTACCATGACCACGAAGACGATGGTACCGGACCCCGTCCAGGGACTCCGGGAGATCTTTCGAGGACCCATTCTCCTGCCCGGAGAGGAGGGCTACGACGGTGCCCGCCGCATCTGGAACGGGATGATCGACCGGCGCCCGGCCGCCATTGCCCGTTGCACCGGAACGGCCGATGTGGTGGCCGCGGTCCGGTTCGCCCGGGACCGGAGCTTGCCGGTCTCGGTGCGAGGCGGGGGTCACAACGTATCCGGGAGGTCGGT
>SKSR01000014.1 GCA_007122885.1 Gemmatimonadota bacterium | reverse complement strand
CTGGGCGTCCGGAGCCACGACGGTGAGCGGACGTGGCTCGAGTGGGCCAAGAGCTTCCCCATCAACGTGGAGCTCCGGGTGGTTCGGAGCTACTCGGCCGGTGAGCCCCCGTCGAACCAGCGGGGCGGAAGCGTCTCCTTCGAGGTGAACCACTCCATGATCCTCCTCCCGGAGGAGCCCATGATGCCCCGCCTGGCTGACGAGCGCGTCACCTACATCACGATCACCCAGACGGACTACTCCCGGGACTACCAGGGCGTCCGGCCCTACGAGTACCTCCGGCGCTACCGCTTGGAGCCCTCGGACCCGGAGGCCTTCGAGCGCGGGGAGTTGGTGGAGCCCGTGGAGCCCATCGTCTGGTACATCGATCCGGCCACCCCCGAGGAGTGGGTGCCGTACTTCAAGGCCGGAATCGAGGAGTGGAACGAAGCCTTCGAGGAGGCCGGGTTCGAGAACGCCCTGGAAGCCAGACTGGCTCCCACGGAGGAGGAGGATCCGGACTTCAGCCTGCTGGATGCCCGCTACTCCGTGGTGCGCTACGTCGCCACGCCCGTCCGCTCCGCCAACGCCACCGGCGACGTGGTCGATCCTCGCTCGGGTGAGGTGATCCGGGGCCACATCAACATGTACCACGGTCTCATGGAGCGGCTCCGCTGGTGGCTACTCTCCCAGGTGGCCACGGCGAACCCCGACTTCCAGACGAACGAGCTTTCCCAGGAGGACATGGGAGAGGCCCTCCGCTATGTGGTCTCCCACGAGATGGCCCACGCCAAAGGGCTTCCCCACAACCAGCGGGCGAACTTCGTCTTCCCTGTGGACTCCCTCCGGAGCCCGGACTTCGTGGAACGCATGGGCCACTCGGCCTCCTCGGTGGGCCGGACCCGCTACAACTACATCGCCCAGCCCGGCGACGGGGTGCCTCCGGAGCGGGAGGTGGGCCTCTGGGACAAGTGGGCCATCGAGTACGGCTACCGGCCCATCCTGGACGCGGAAACCCCCGAGGACGAGTTGCAAACCCTCAACGAGTGGATCGTGGAGCGGGCCGACGAGCCCTGGTATCGCTCCGCCACGGCCCAGTTCGGCATGGACGTGGAGTGGGATCCGTACCGGATGACGGAGGGGATCAGCGACGATCCCGTTCGGGCCGCCGAGTACGGGATGCGGAACCTCCGGACCGCCACCGAGAACCTGATGGACTGGCTCTTGGAGGAGGGGGATGACTACTACGAGCTGGAAACCCACTACCTCCAGTACCTGACCCAGTGGAATCGCTACGCCGAGCACGCTGCGGCGGCGGTGGGCGGATCCTGGACCCACTACAAGCGCTACGGTGAGGAGGGGTGGGTCTACACCCCCATCGAGCGCGACTACCAGCTCGGAGCCATGGAGTTCATCGATGAGCACGTGCTCCAGACCCCCGAGTGGGCCCTGGATCTGGACCAGCTCCGGAGGCTGGAGCATGCCGGGGCGGTGGAGCGGATCCGGGCGTACCAGGAACTGGCCGTCCAGAGGTTGCTGAACCATGCTCGCCTGGCCCGGATGATCGAGCACCAGGCCTTCCTGGGTGAGGAAACGTACGGACCCCACGAGATGCTGGACGACGCCCGGGGGATGGTGTGGCGGGAAGTCCGGAACGCCGAAGCCACGGACACCTTCCGGAGGAACCTGCAGAGAGCGTACCTGGAGCAGGCCCACTACCTCCTCCACGAGGCCGAGTCCGATCACTGGTCCCCCCCTGCCAGCGGGAACCTCCGGGTGAGCTCGAACGATGACCCTCCCCTGAACGCCGACCTCCACATCTCCCAGTCGGACATCCGACCCCTGATCAGGGAGCAGCTCCGCCTGCTGGAGGAGGAGATCGGGGCCGCCCTGGATCAGGGGGTTCAGGACCGCCTCACCCGGGTGCATCTGGAGGACGCCCTGGTCCGGGTGGAACGAGCCCTCCGGTGAGGTGCCGGCCTCCGGGGCAGGGTCTTTCGAGCGGCCGCGGCGGATGAGGTGACCCCGGAGGTGGCCCCACCGAAGTGAACGGATCCGGTCCCCCGGGGAGGCACGCCGCCTCCCCGGGGGTATCCATGAAAGAAGGGAACGCGCCCACCCGAAGGAGGAGGTCCATGGCCCGATCCAAGTTCGCCGCCGGATCCTCGCTCGTCGTGGCGGCCATGGCGGTCGCGCTTCTGTCCGGCTGTACCGCCTTCCAGGCGGCCATGGCTCTTCGGCAGGTGGAGTTCTCGCTGGACGGAGTCTCGGGGGTGGAGGTAGCGGGAATCTCCCTGGACCGGTTACAGGCGTACGAGGACCTGACGGTCCTGGACGCTACGCGGCTCCTGACGGCGTTCCGGGAGGGTAGCGTCCCGGTGGCCTTGACCCTGGAGGTAGGGGCCGTGAACCCGGATGCGAACCCGGAGGCCCGGCTGGCCGGCCTGGATTGGACCCTCTTCATCAACGACCGGGAGACGGTGGCCGGAGGGCTGGCCGATCCCCTCACGATTCCCTCGGGGGCGCAGGTGCGGGTCCCCGTGGAGGCCCGCCTGGACCTCATGGACTTCTTCCAAGGGGGAGCGCGGGATCTGGCCGAGCTGGCCCTGGGGCTGGCCGGACACGGCGACCGAACCACCCGGGTCGTTCTGGAGGCCCGCCCCACCGTGGAGACCCGGATGGGCTCCATCCGGTATCCACGCCCTCTCACCCTCGTGCATCGGGAGGTGGGGCCGCGCTCCGAGGTGGGACCGGGCCCCGCAGCGGAATCGGGCCCCGCGGTGCGGCCAGTCCCCTAGTGTGGTGTCGCAGAAGTCCCGTGAAGCACCGAGAGGGTCGAAGCGCCGCTCCAGCAAGGCGCGACGACGAGGCATAGCAGCGCTACGTCGAGGAGGAGCAACACAGCTGGAGCGG
>SKSR01000144.1 GCA_007122885.1 Gemmatimonadota bacterium | reverse complement strand
TCCCCTCGCCGTGGACCCAGGTGGTCCCTTCTTTGAGTCGCTTCCCCAAGCCCGCTTCCGCCTCCATCAGCTGGCCCCACTCCTCCTCGGTGTAGACGAGGGTCTGGGCCGGAACCGGTACTGCCCCCAAGTCCCACATACCTACCCTCTCGGCCGGAGGCAGATCGAACTCATCGGAGACCACGATGACCAGATCCAGGTGGGTGCCCGAGTCCATCCCTGCTTGATCGTCGGATTGGAGGTACCCGATTTGGCGGACCCGAGGCTCCTCCTCCACCGTCTTCTCGGCCCACCCCTCCATCTCTCGATGAAGGGTGTCCGGATCCGGTGTCTCGCTTCCCGGCGAGGACGAAGTCGACGGATTCGTGCTCATCGCTCCCCCACTCCATTAGGTTGAACTGGCCATTCCTGCGCTCCGCACCCGGCATACTCCTTTCGAAATCCCGGGTTCCGTCGGGACCCGCCGGTTCGACGAGGACCCCGGAGGGGCGATAATTCGTACTACCTTATCGACCCTATGGATTCGGAACATGACTCGGTGACCCGGGCGGCCGGCAAGGTGGGCGAACGGGAACCGTCGTTGCTTCCCAGACTACGGAAACGAACGATGCGCGGATTGACGATCGGAGTGCCCTTCCTTATGGCCGGGATCTTGGCGGGAACCGCTCTTCCCAGCCCGGCCGGTTCGCAGGAAGCCGAGGAGCTGTGTGTGAACGCCGAGAGCTTCCTGACAGACGACCGGGCCATGGTCTCCATCACCAAACCCGACACGATCCAGGATTGGCGAACGAGCCAGGAAGTGGCCGGTTGCAGTGTCACCGCCGCCGGAATCATGGAAACCGGAGATGTGAACGACGAAGCCACGCTCTTCTACCAACGCCTTCAAGCGGCAGGATGGGAGCGGACTCCGGACCCGAGGGACGCCCCGGGAGAGGCCTCCCTTCGATTCCGGATGGACGGGGCGGACTGCCTCTTCAACTTCTATTCGGCCGGACACCTGGGGACACCGGAGGACCTGGAGGTGAGCTCGGAGGTGGTCCCGGAAGGGAACGAAGAGCGCTACAACATCTGGGTCATGTGCAAACCGGCGATGGAAGCGGCCCCCCGGGACGGGGGTGACGGGCCGCGATGATGGAGGCTATGGTGACCAGCGGAACCCATCGAAAACAGAGTAGTGCGGCTCGAGGACCGAGTGCGGCCGGGGCGCTTCCCCCGGCATCGGAAGGCTCCGAGCCCGGGGTGCACCACGGGAGGCGTTTCATGCCGACGTTGAGGGATCCCATCATCATGACCATAGGCCTCGTGGCCGCCGGCCTTCTTCCGGCTGCGGACGCCCACGGGCAAAGCTTCACGGGCCAAGGGCACCACCCCACGGACTTCTTCACGGTCCAGGAAGAGATGGTGATCCTGGACTTCGAACATGAGGGCCCCGGAGATGCCCGGATACGGCTCGTGGACCGGGAAGGGGAGGTGGTGGACGAGTTTTCGTGGTCGGACGGCCCGGTTTCCAGCAGCCGGGCCCTGAGTCCGCCTCGGGGTCGTGAGTACGCGGTGGACGTTCAGGCCTCGGGAGCATGGACGGTCCGAGTGCGCCAGACCGACCTGGAGTCGGACCTGGCACGGGCGCTGTCGGAAGCCCATGCCAGCGGGGCGGAGGCCGCGCGGAACCACGGCACTCGGGACTGGCTCGGAAAGGGCTTTGTCGCCGGGCTCCTGGGGGGTCCCGTGGGAACCGGCCTCGGCACCTACCTGGCGGGGCGGAGCTCCGTTTCCGGGACCCACCAGACCGATGGGACCTCCCTTACCATGGACGACCCGGCGGCCATAGCAGCCTTCGAGGACGGATACCGGGACCGGGTCAGGGAAGATCGGACGCGAGACGCCATCCGGGGTGGAATCGTGGGAACGATCGTCTTCGCGGCCATCATTTTCCAAGTGGTGGACCTGGGCGGTGGCCCCGGGACCCCAGGGGGGGGCGACGGCGGCCCGCAGCTCTCGCCTTTCCCGTTGAATTAGCCGGCCAGGAATCTCGCCGTCTCGGTGATGGTGGAAGAGCCACCGGGACTTGGAACCCAACCGTTACGGATTGCCCATGGTATCGTACGCGAAAGTCCTGAAGTCCTCCCTCGTTCTCGGCGCGGGGGCCGTGGCCGCTGCCGTCCTCATCGGTTGCGCCCCAGAAGACGCCCCTCCTCCCTCCAGTGATGCCCTCTTGGACGAAGTGGCCGGCGCCCTTGGAGGCTGGGAGGCCCTGGAAGGGGCGGAGCGCCTGGAGGTGGCGACCGAAGGGCGGGATGAGGAGCCCCTCCAGGCCTCACGACCGGGAGTGGACGGACATCAGATCAACACCTTCCAGCAGACCTTGCTGGTGGACTTCTCCGGACCGTCCCTGCGGCTCGATTTCGATGGAGAGCGAACGTGGCCCGCCCCGGCCCCCATCCGCTTCTCCGAGGTCGTGAATGGGGACGCGGCCATGCTGGAGCTCCCCGACGGAGACGGTGGGGTGGACCGGTCCCCCTTGCACCCGAGCCGCACGGCCACCCGGCTGCGGGACGTGAGCCGCCTCCCCCCGCGGCTCCTCGTCACCGCCCGCGAGGCGGGCTCCGCCGGACCGGTGGAGGAGAGGGAGGTGGATGGGGAACCCCACTTCGTCCTCCAGTACGAGGATCGTGGGCACCCGGTGGAACTCTTCGTGGAACCCGAGTCCCACCTCCCTTCTCGGGTGGCGTATCTGGAATCGGACCCTCTCCTGGGGGATGTGTGGAACGAGCTTCGATTCCAGGACTGGGAGGAGGTTGAGGGAGGTCTGGTCCTTCCCCACCAGTGGGTCCAATACCTGGACGACATGAAGATCCGGGAAGAGCGGGTCCAGGAGTGGCGCACCCCCGAGCAGGTGGACACCGACGCGTTCGCCATACCGGAAGATGTCCGGGAGGAAGGTGAAACGGGGGAGCGGGTGATCTCCCAGTGGCCCCTCCGGCGCGCACACCTGGGCGTCGGATACCAATCGTTCGCTCGGGAGCAGAACGTGGAGTTGGAGGAGGTGGCACCCGGAATCATCCACGTGACGGGCGACAGCCATCACAGCATGGCGGTGGAGCTCGAGGACTTCCTGGTCGTCGTAGAGATGCCCCTCTTCCCGGAGCGCTCCGAGGCCGTCCTGGAGGCCCTGGAGGACCGCTTTCCCGACAAGCCCGTGCGGTACGGCGTGATCACCCACTTCCACATGGATCACTCGGGGGGCGTGCGCACCTATGCGGCCCACGGTGCAACAATCCTGGCCCACGAGGTGAGCGCCCCCTTTTTCCGGGAGATCCTGGAGCGCCCGTCCACGGTTCGGCCCGACCGGCTCGAGCGAGAGGGATTGGTCGGGGAGGTGGAGGCCGTGTCCGGCATGTACGAGATCTCTGACGGCACCCGCTCGGTGGAGCTTCATCCCGTCGAAAACCCGCACTCGGACGACATGCTCGTGGCCTACGTGCCCGAAGAATCACTCCTGTTCGTAAGCGATCTGCACTCTCCCGGCGCTTCGGTGAGCCCGGACAACGAGAACCAGGTCGCCCTGTACGAAGGAGTGGTGGAGGCGGGCCTCCAGGTGGAGCGGGTAGTGGGCGGGCACGGCGGAGTAGCCCCCTTCGCCGAACTGGAGGAGGCGCTGGGAGGGGGGAACAACGGGCGTTGACCCGGGATCCTCGTCGACCATGAGCGAAGTCCTCTACTACACCGCCCTCGGGCTCGGGGCGCTGAGCCTCCTCCTCATCGGCGTGGGGGTCCAGGCGTTCCGGAAGCGACGGTGGGTGGGTTCGCTGGGGAGCAGCGGGACCGGGGCCCTCTGCCTCTCCCTGGCCGGACTCACTGCCACGCTGGGCGTTTCGACCCAGGGGTACCGGGCGCTCACCCATGAGGAGGTGGCCGCCGTGGTCTCAACGGCCCCAACCGGCCCCCAGGAGTTCGAAGCCCGGGTCCGGTTCCCGGATGGAACGGATACCACGTATCATGTGGCCGGCGACCAGCTCCTGGTGGACGCCCACATCCTCAAGTGGCACCCCCTGGCCAACGTGGTGGGCCTCCACACTCTCTACGAGCTGGATCGGATCACGGGACGGTACGTGGACGTCGACGACGAACGGACACGACCGCGGACCGTCCACTCGCTGAAAAAGGACAAGCCCTTGGACCTCTACTACCTGGCCCGGCAGTACACTCCCCTCGCCTTCCTTGTGGACACCGACTACGGCTCCGCCACTTACATCGACGTGGACCGGCCTTCCCACTTCGAGATCCGGGTGTCGACCACGGGGCTCCTCATCCGGGAAGCGGAGGAGACAGGGGAGTCGGACTGATCCCTTGGAAGGACGCCGGAACGCGGAGGGATCCGAGCGGTGGGGCGGACCCTGGCGGCGGTCACCGGTCACCTGAGCGGGACGAGCTCACCGGTGAGGTCCGCGAACGAGTCATGCCCCCGGGGGAGCTCCACGAGTCCGGGAACGTAGCAATGGAGGCGCTCCACAGAGTCCACCGCGTCCTCCGGGAGAGCCATGGGTTCGCTCTCAGGCCGCCACGTGGCCCCTTCCGGAGGTTCCACCTCGGGCACGGTAGCGGGCCCGTTGCTTCGCACTTGACCCTCGACCGCCTCCGCCAGGCGGATGGCCAGCTCCATCCCCTCCAGAAGGCGCTCGTGCAGATGGACCGTCAGCAGGTCCCGGGCCTGATCGAGCCTATCTGTGGCAAGCAGCTCCGAGGCCACCTCCTCGGTCCGGACCACCTCGTCCAATAGCCCTCTTTCCAACTCCTCCAGCTCGGCGGTCACCGGCCCATAGAACGCTTCGGGGTCGGAGCAGGTCAGGTAGAAGAGCCGCTTGAAGGCCCGAAAAGCGCTCCGCGTCCCCTCGAGAAGGGCGACGCGGGGATCCAGGAAGGTTGAGGAGGCGCCGGCGGTCATGTACCGGTGCTGCTTGAACTCCAGGGGAACATCCCGAGCTCCCACGTGGAAGGGCACCAGGGGTGCCGAGACGGCCGGGGCGACGGAGACCCAGAGCGTTTCGAGCTCGCCCGGGACATCCGGCCTCAAATGGGCTACCTGACCGTATCCCGCCCGGTCGTCCGACCACCGAGGGTCCCGGACCCAGGCGAACGCATCTTCCAGGGAGACGGGAGCGAGATCCCGAACCTCCTCCTCCCTCTCGGGCGGGTAGCGGAAGACGGCGTCGTCCACTGAAGGTTCGCTGGGAAAGGGACGACCGAAGACTCGAGGCAAGTCCAGGGTGCGCCCCTCGGAAGGATCGAACCAACCCTCCCCTGTGGCGAAGTCCACCAGGTGCTCCGAAGCCAGGTAGCCCAGGTCGTCTTGGAAGTCCACCGGAAATTCCCGGATATACCCTGGATACAGGACTCTCACGTCCTCCTCTCCCAACCGCTCCGCGGCCCAGAGGCGCTCCCCTCCGGCATAGGTGATCACCACCCACCCCTCTTCCGAATCCGCGAATAGGAAGGAGTTTCCTCCGTAGGTGGCGTATCCGTGGGCTTCCACGAGCTCTCCTACCAGCTCCGCCGCCTCCCGAGCCGTCGTGGCCCTCTCCATGACGCTTCGTGCCAGGTCACTGTAGCTCATCCCGGTTTGCGGGCTGGGAGTCCGCTCCACCAACTCGGGCCGGGACGGGCTCCAGACGGTCCGAGCGGCCACTCCGTGTTCGTTGAGCCCCCCGTTCGTCAGAGGAGAGGGAAAGCCGGCGAACTCCGAGTAGTTGGAGGAGACGAAGCGGGCGGTCCCACCCTCCTGGGCAACCCGTATCCTCCGTCCGGGGAGGCGCGCCTCCTCGGTGATGCCCACCTCCAGGGTGGTGCCCGCCGGGAAGTGGGCGCTCTCCGTGACCTCCAGCCAATGGCTCGACGGCTCGTGGCCGAAACCGGCCAGGAGGACGGAGCCGTCCTCGGTGAGTGCGCTTCCCACGTAGAGGGCGATGCTCTTCTCGAGAGGGACTCCCAGCTCCACGGTGCGATCATCCGATCCCTCGGCCGGTGCCTGGGGGCCACAACCCAGGACGAGAAGCAGGACCAGAAGCGCCGGACCCACCATGCGCACGGTGCACGGTGCCCCGGCCCCTCCGACGACAGTGGCCCCCTGGCCCGGCTTCACCGGGCCACTCCCCAGCCATGAACCCCGGCCACAACGTCCACGACTTCCCGGGCGAGCACGTGGCCGTTGTCCCCGTTCGTCAGGACCACGACCCCTCCTCCTTCGTCGGGGAAGACCACCAGGAGTCCCGAGAAACCCCGGTTCGCACCACCGTGGAAGACGACCCTCGAGCCGGACAGCTCTTCCGCCATGAAACCCATCCCGAAGGTTCCGCCCTCGGGAAGGACCATGCTTCGGGCCCCCGCTCGGGAAAGAAGGCCGGGGTTCTCACCCGCCAGGGACACCAGCACCGCCCGGGCGAACCGGGCCAGATCCTCCGCAGTGGTCCATAGACCGGCGGCCGCTCGCTCCGGGTAGACGTGCCAGCCTCCGTCCACGACCCGGCCTCCGGGCCCGTGCCCCTGGGCGGCCCTGGACTCCGATTCGCTGGGAAGGGGTTGCTCGAAGGTGCTCTCCGCCATCCCCGCAGGACCCAGGACCCACTCCTTCATGATCTCCGGGAACGGTCGCTCGACGACATCCTCCAGGAGAAGCTCGGCCACCGTGGTGCCCCCTCCCGAGTACCGCTCCACGCGGCCCGGAACCTCCTCAACCCGAACCGGTCCCGTGTTCGCTTGTCCCCGACCGTCCAGGATCTCTGGAAGGGACGGAAGCCGAACTTCCCGGTGATATCCTGGGAATCCGTGGACCGTGAGGCCTGCTCGGTGGGTGAGGATCCGACGGAGGGTCACCGGCTCGTCCTGGGTCAGCTCGCCCTCCGGAACCTTCCATCGTACCAGGCTGTGGTTCACGTCCTCGTCCGGGTCCACGAGGCCGGCGTCCGCGAGCCTCAGGACGGCCGCCGCCGTGACGGGCTTGCTGATGGAGGCGGCCTGAAAGAGGGTCCGGGAGGTTACAGAGTCGGCTCCTCCGGCTGTCCGGACACCGTACCCCTCGCTCCAGAGCAACCCGTCTCTCTCGAAGACGGCTACGGCCGCCCCGGGCACCCCAAGGGCCTCCATACGTCCCTCGGCGTCGTAACCCGCCCGGGCCAAAGGGTCCGCGAGGGTGGCGGGGTGCCATGCCACCGGGCCGACCAAGAGTACCGCGGCGATCACCAGGGCCCCCGGGCTCCCCTTCACCCTCCGCCACACCGGCACTCGTCCGGGCCCTCCCGGCCGGAAACGCCTGCTCAAACGTTCCCCTGAGAAGAGGCGTAGAGCTCGTATGCCGCTCCGTAATCCGTTCACGGTCCTATCATGCCCCCCGGACGGGCCGGAGGGAAAGCCTCGTCGAGAATTACCAGCGCGTCAGCACACCCAGGGTGAACCCGGCGCCCGAGGGCACCTGATCCTGGCGTGTAGCCAGCACCCCGGCCTCCAGACCGAAGCGGGAGTGGAAGAAGCGGACGACCCGAAGGTGGAGAATACGACTGTCCCTGAGTTCGACCCGAGGACCCTCCCCCACTGCCACGATCTCCTGACCACGCCCGGCCATGGCCTCCACGAAGTCCCCTTCATCGCCCACGAACCGCCGGACCTGGCCTAGGAAGGAAAGGGCCCGTTCCCCGGCACGGGGCGTGAGGAGCGTCCGGCCCCTCAGATACCAGGCACGGTGGTAGACGGCCAGGGCGACGGAGTAGACCTGGACCCCTCCATCCGAGAACTCCATGTGCCGAGCTCCGACGGCCCCCTCCCACCGACCGCCGAAGGGTTGGAAAAGCTCCAGGCCCAGGTCGGCCCGGGCCGAGACGTCGGCTCCGGGCGCCCACCGAAGACGGAGGTTCCCGTAGGCCTCACCCCACAGGTCCCTGTATGCGTCCCCGGTCACGTGCAGATCCTCCCGTCCGAAACGTGCCGTCTCTCCCACCGAGAAGGACAGACTACCTTGGTCGAAAACCCGGGCGATGCGAGCTTGGCTCTCGGACCAATCGTGACGCCATTGGGGCAGCTCCGATTCGGAGAAGAGGGTGCGTTGGTGCGAGAGCATCGCCTCCCAGGAAGGCTCGTCTTGGGAGTCTTGGGCAGCCCCCATGCCGGGGAGGAGAAGCACCGCCGCTAGCAGTCCGGACCCGACCTGCGAGGCCTGGAAACCCTTTCGGGCCATATCCCCCCACTCTTTCCGGCCCCTGAGCCAGCTCACCATCCCCCTCATCCTCCAGTACGTGTTGAGCTGCCGATAGCCGAAATTCTCCAAGAAGGCCAGCCAGAAGAGGTGGAGCAGATCCCGCGTCCGGGGATACCGGCGGTACGTGAGCTCTCCCAGTCCCACCGCGGCCACGGAAAGCACGATCCCGAACGCCACCGCCAACATGAGGAAGGCGGCCACGTACGGAAGCGAGGCCCATCCCAGGAGTACCGTGGCCACGAAGGCCGCGTAGCCCAGAACCTCAATGGCCGGCCCCATCATTTCCAGAAAGTAGAAATAGGGGTACGCAACCGTTCCCAATCTCCCGTAGCGTCGGCTGAGAAGCATGGGCCGGTGTCGGACCAGGGACTCGGTGAGCCCTCGTTGCCACCGGTCCCTTTGGCGCCCCAGAGCCCGAAACGACTCCGGCACCTCGGTCCAAGCCACGGCTTCCGGAATCGAGCGGATGAGGTACGGCACTCCCTCCTCCAGGCAATGCCGGTGGAGGCGAACCACGAGCTCCATGTCCTCGCCCACGGTCTCGGTCCAAAATCCCCCGGCCTCCACCACAGGTCCTCGACGAAAGATCCCGAACGCACCGGAGATGATGAGAAGGGCACCCATCGAGTCCCATCCCATACGACCCGAGAGAAAGGCCCTCAGATACTCCAGGACCTGCAGGCGGGCCAGACGGCTCCGAGGCAACCGAATGTCCCACACCACTCCGTCTTCCACCCGACAGCCGTTGGCGATCCGGATGACGCCACCCGCCGCCACCGTCCTCTGGTCCTCCAGAAACGGCCAGACCACCCGCACGAGGGCGTCCCGTTCCACCAAGCTGTCCATGTCGATAGCACAGAAGAGGGGGGTTTCGCAGTAGGACAGCCCGGCGTTCAGTGCATCCGCCTTCCCACCGTTCTCCTTGTCCACGAGCCACAGATTCGGGTGCCACCGGCTCCGATAGATACCCCGCACCGGGCGAGTGCTCAGGTCGGCGGTGGGCATCCGGGAGGCTGGTTCCATCTCGAAGGCCTCCACCAGCCGATCGCGGGTCCCGTCCCGGGAGCCGTCGTTGACTACGATGATGCGGTGGTCCGGATAGTTGAGGGTGAGGAGAGATCGAACCGACTCCACACAAGTGAGTTCCTCGTTGTACGCCGGGGCGAGAATCGTGACGGGCGGTGCCCCTCCGGACTCTACGACCCGGGTCACGTCGATGCACTTCAGCCGACGGGCGTAGCGACGAAGAGACCTGACCGCCAGCAGGCTCGTGAACAGATATGTCCCGTTGAGGAGCAGGAAGTAGAGGAGCACCACCCCGTTCACGGACCAGAGTACCACGCCCCCCACCAAGGCCATCACGTTCCCTCCTCCAACACCTGGGCGGCCAGAGCCGCCCGAGGATGGTCCGAGCCCGACAGGTTCCTCAACCCCTCCTCGCCCCCGAGCCGCCTCAACGCCCGGGCTGCGTCCAGGGCCACCCACGGGGACGGGTCGTAGAGCCCCGCCCTCAAGCTCTCCAAGTCGTCCCCACCCCCCAAGATCCCCAAAGCCTTGAAGGCGACTCCCCTCACCGGGCTCGACTCGGACCGGAGGTACCGCCGTACCCGCTCGGCGTGCTCCGGGCGCCCGAGCTTGGCCAGGATTCGGAGGAGCGAAACCTGCAGCTCCGGATCCCCCTCCCCCGACAGAGCGGCGGCCGCCGCGTCTGCAGCCTCCAGGTCGTGGAGGTCGTGAAGGGCCTCGGCCGTCACCTTCCGTACCCGGACCGGTTGGTCCGGGCTGGCCATCACCCTGCGGAGCTCCGGCGCCACCTCTGGTCCCATCTCCGTCAGTAGGCTGGCCAGGTACTCCACGCTCCAGTGGTCGAACCGATGGAGCCGCTCCACGATCCGGGTCCGGTCCTCCGGAGTTCCCGTCGACGCCAGAGCCCTTGCGGCCACCATGGCCACGAACGGCGCCTCGTCGTCCAAGGCTCGGGCCACCTCCTTCCGATATTCCGGGAGGCCAAGAGATCCCAGAGTCTGCACGGCGCGCGCCCGGCTGTAGAGGTCCTCTTCCCGCAGCTGGGGGATCAGTGCCGGCAGGAAGGGAACGGCGAGCTCCTCCAGTTTCCGTCGCTCGGGCCCCCTGAGCCGGCGCGCATAGCGGAGGAGGAAGTCCAAGAAGGCCAACTGCTCCCCCCGACCCACCCCGCGGCGGAGCGTGTCGGGAGGAGCGGTTTCGCTCAGAACCTGCAGGACCAGATCCGTCCACCGTTCCTCCCGCCCCCGCCACCTCCGCTCCTTGAGAACGTTCCGCCCCCGTAGGTAGAGAGCGTACGAGGTGAAGAGAAGGGTGAGGAAGAGAAGCACCGCCACCAGGAGGGAAACGCCCAGGAAGATCCTGTCGTGAAGGGGGAGCGAAGCCACGAAGGTGGCCAGCCGACCCAACTCCTCCACCAACGTCTCCCCTTCCATCGCCCTCAGCCGTTCCGAACCAGGCGGAGGGCGCGGGCCATGAACTCCCCGGGGGAGAAGGGCTTGACCACGTAGTCGTCGGCGCCCAGCTCGAAGGCCCGCGCGATGTTGTCGTCGCCTCCCAAGGAGGTCAGCATGATGATGCGGGTATCCCCGGTCGCCTCTTCACGGCGAAGTCGGGCCAGGACCTCCAGACCGTCCATTCCGGGCATCTGGACGTCCAGGACGACGAGGGCAGGGCGGAGGGAACGGACGGCCTCCCACGCGTCCTTCCCGTTTTCCTTCACCTCCACCGTCATCCCGGCCCGTTCCATGTAATGCCGGATGAGCGTGGCCGTCACGGGATCGTCCTCGGCGATAACCACGCTCCGAGAAGGAAGCGGGTCCGGATGCTCTTCCACCGTCTCGATGGCGGGGGAACCGTCCTGCCGGGCCAGGAGTCGTTGGGCCCGTGCCACCACGTCCACGAGCTCGTCGTCAGCGGAGACTGGAACCACCCCACCCGAAAACCGCCGGACCGGGTCATCCACCGATTCTCGAAGGAGCTCCAATCCCTCCGCGAGCTCCTCGGGTCGGCGCTCCGGGGCCAGGAGCAGGAGCTCGGCCGGACTCCATCGGCCCACCACGTCGTGCCCACCCATATAGGACCGAAGGGCGGTGGCCAACCCGGCCACCCGCTCCCTCGTCCCCCGTCCTTCCACCTCCGAATCTTCCTGCCCGCCACCATCCTCCGGCTCCGTGTCCACCTCCATGAGCGCGGCAGTGAGGCGCCGGTTGGAGTCCGGATTCCGCCTGCGCGCCTCCTGGAGCTCCCGGAATCTCCGGCCGAGCTGATCTCGTTCCTCCACGTGGGCCAGTGCCCGCATCTCCGGGGCTGCAGGAGACGAGCGGCCGAACAGGGGCGATACGGTCTCCACCAGCTGCTGCCGGTCCACTGGTTTCGCTACGAAGCCATCGGCTCCGTAGGCGAAACACTCCGCACGCACCGCACCACCCGTGCGTCCCGAGACCGCCACCACCGGAATGTGCCGGAGTTCCTCCCGGCTGCGTAGCTCCATCAGGAGAAGCCTTCCGTCCAAGTCCGGAAGCACCAGGTCCAGGAGCAGCAGATCCGGGGGCTCCTCCCGGATCCGGGCACGGGCCTCCCCGGCCATAGACACCGCTTCCACCCGGCACCCTTCCCTTTCCAGAACGGCCCGTACCAGTTGGACCGTGGTGGGGTCGTCCTCCACCACGAGCACCCTGGTGGGCTGGCCCGTTCCGGCCAGCTCCTGTAGGACCGCTCCGAGCTCGTCGGCGGCTTCCTCCAGCTCCTCGGCCGTGGCCCCTGCCAGGACGCCGGCTGCGTGAGCCACCGCGGGGAAGCCCAAGCGCTCCGCGCCCTCATGGAGGAACGTAGCCAGACGGGCCAGAGCCACCATGGACGGACCCGGATTCTCAGGGAGCTCCCTTCGCAGCTGCCGAAGGGCCTCCAACCGGGCCCGGGCCCCCCGCCGAAATCGACTCCGCTCCTCGCCGTCGAGGTCTTCCGAGCTATTCATGCGAGGGAAGATGCCTACTGAGGCCCGCCATAGCCAACTTCTCCCCCCATCGACCAGTACGGTCATCTTCCGAGGGGCATTCGTGTCCGACTCGCGATGCAGGGGGAGGCGGACACGCCCAACCACCGACAACCGAAAGGCGCCACCGTTGACACACCCACGACGATGGTCAGCTTTCGGGCGGACCTTGCTCCGATTCCGGGCATCATGACCTTCCAAGGCCCGAACGACGAGCGACCTTCAACAGACACCCTGGCACGAGGTACCGCATATGCCCTTGAATGGCAGGAAGACCGCCATCCTGGCTCTCACAGCCGCTCTGGCACTCTCGGCCACCGCGTGCGACGACGATGACCCGGTGAGTCCGGAAGGGCTCGGTCAGCAAGAAGCCGAGGTCATGACGGAGGCCCTGATGGAAGCAGGCGGTCTGGGCCTGGGAGTCGTGGGCCTAGGGTTCGGCGGCATGGCCGCCCCCGCCGAAACCACCGAGGACGTGACCCTCGACGACTCGTTTCCCTGCGCCGGGGGCGGCTCCATCCAGATCAGCGGTCAGCTCTCCATGGCCCGGGACGGTGAGAGCATGGACTGGACGCTGGAACACACCCACCAAAGCTGCGGAGTGACGGCCCCCAGCGACAATTCCTCGTGGACCTTCGACGGGGCTCCGTCGTTGACCAACTCCGGCTCCGCCTCGGCCACGGAAGAGGCCTTTTCCCTCGAGGGGAGTCAGGTAGGGGAGATCGCGTGGGAAACCGGTGACCGGACCGGCACGTGCGGCATCGATGTGAGCTACTCCTTCCAGGGAGACGAAGCCGCAGGAAGCTTCTCAGGAACGATTTCCGGCTCAGTCTGCGGTTTCGACGTATCCCAGTCCTTCGACGTGACGGGCTGACAGGGGTTCCGGGGCCCGCGGACCCGCGGGCCCCGGGATTCGTGGGGGACCGGACAACGGTTTTTGTTCGGCACGAAGCCTGCGTCGGCGTTTTTCGTCGTATCCGTTTTTGGGCGCATCCGTTCGGGGAGGAGGGAGGTACGTCCCCGGAGCGTCGCGTCTTCACCTCATCTCAAGAGACGATTCCTTTTGGAACAAGGAGACCCAACCATGAGAACCCGATCCACTTTCGGAGCGCTGGCCTCGGCCGGTGCCCTATTCCTCGCCCTGGGTACGCCCTCCGATGTAGAGGCCCAGCAACTTCACCTGGGCGGACAAGCGAGCTACGGGACTGAGTCGTACAGCGAATTGGGCGTAGGGGCGTTCGGAACCTACCTGTTCGCCGAGAACATCGCGGGGGCGGGCAGCTTCAACTACCACTTTCCCGGTGACAACATCAGCTTCTGGGATTTCAACGCCAACGTCCACTACCGCTTCGACATCGACGCGGGCATCACCCCCTACGCCGGCGGTGGTCTGAACTACTCGAACATCAGCGTGGATGTGGATGTGCCGGGAGCGGGCGCGTTCGGCGCATCCAGCTCCGAGGTGGGACTCAACGTCCTCGGGGGCGCGTTCACGGATCTGGACAACGGAATACGGATCTTCGGGGAAGGGAGGTTCGTCATCTCCGACGCGGATCAACTCGTCCTATCGGTGGGACTGGGGATTCCCCTGGGCGAATGACCTGATGTCGCGGAGCCCGTCAGCCTCGGACTCCGAGTGGGGTCCGGGGCCGACGGCGTTCGGCGCTGCGGGAGCCCTCCCGATCGTATTGATCGTATTGCCGGAGCCGACCCAGACGCTTTAGGTTTATTCCGTCGGAGCTGTTTGGGTTCGATACGGCTTCACGGAGGGGATTCCCATGGGGCTCCTGCGGCGCTTTCCTCCTCTCGCCCCCACCCTGGCTTTCACCCTCCTCACCGCTCTCGCCGCCGCTCCCCGGTTGGCGGCCCAGGACGGAGAGATCCTCGGACGGGTGGTGGACGAGGAGACCGGCGCCGGCCTGGCGAACGTAAACCTGCAGGCCTTGGATGCAGGCGGCTCCCTGGAAGCCTCCGTCCTGACGGGGAGCGAGGGGAACTTCCGCCTGAGCCTTTCCCCCGGAAGCTACACGCTGGTGGCGTCCCTCATCGGCTACGACACTCGACGAGTGGAGGGAATCGCCGTCCGAACCGGAGCCGAGGAGCGAGTCACCATCGCCCTTCGCTCACGGGCCCTTCTTCTCAACCCCCTCGTCATCTCAGCTTCCCGTCGGGAGGAGAAGGCCGTGGCGGCCCCGGCTTCCGTTTCCGTGGTGGATGAAGAATCGGTCCGGGAACGACCGACCGTCACCCCTACGGACCACCTCCGGGGCGTACCTGGAATGGATGTGGCCACGTACGGACTTCAGTCCTCCACCGCCGTGGCCCGGGGGTTCAACAACGTCTTCTCGGGCTCCCTCCACACGCTGACGGACCACCGGATCGCCAGCGTCCCCTCGCTTCGGGTGAACTTCCTCCACTTCATCCCCAGCACGGACGAGGACATCGAACGAATGGAGGTGGTCTTGGGCCCCGGATCGGCGCTCTACGGACCCAACACCGCCGAAGGGGTGCTCCACATTCTCACCAAGTCGCCTCTGGACGAGGAGGAGACGGTGGTGTCGGCGGCGCTGGGAGAGCGGAGCGCCTTCCAGGGCACCTTCCGGACCTCCCAACGAGTGGGCGACGGCTTGGGGATCAAGGTGTCGGGCCAGTACGTCCGAGGCGACGATTGGGAGTTCGAGGACCCGGCCGAGGTGGCCGAGCGGAACATCGCCGACTCGGACCCGGACGCGTGGATGGCCCGGGTCCAACAGGCGGCCGACTTGGCCCCGGAGAAGGCCCAGGAGCGCTTCGACCGGATCGCCGCCCGGGACTTCCGGATCGAGCGGTACAGCGGAGAGGTCCGGGCCGATTGGGAGCCGGCTCCGGACACGCGGGCCGTTCTCTCCCTGGGCACCATGAACCAGGCCCGGGGCGTGGAGCTCACGGGCTTGGGGGGCGGGCAGGCCCGAAACTGGCGGCAACACTACGCCCAGGTGCGCTTCACCCGGGACCGGCTCTTCGCGCAGGCGTACTTGAACGCCTCCAGCGCCGGAAAAACCTTCCTCCTCCGGGACGGAACGCCCATCAGCGACGACTCCCGCCTCCTCGTCACCCAGCTCCAGCACGGGACGGACCTGGGAGAGCGCCAGAGCTTCATCTACGGGCTGGACTTCCTCCGGACCATGCCCGAGACAGGGGGGACGATCCACGGCCAACACGAGGGGGACAACGACTTCAACGAATTCGGAGCCTACCTCCAGTCGGAGACGGAGTTGCGGCCCGGCCTCAACCTTGTGGCGGCGGCCCGGATCGACACCCACTCGGCCCTCCCGGACCCGGTCTTCTCTCCCCGGGCCGGGCTCGTCTACGAACCGCGGGAAGGTCAGGCGTTCCGGGCCACCTTCAACCGGGCCTTCTCCACCCCCACCGCCAACAACCTCTTCCTGGACCTGGGAGCTCCGGTCCCGGAGGCGAACCTGAGCCGGCTGGGCTACAGCCTCAGGGTCCAGGGGACGTCGGCGGAGGGGATCCGACTCCGCGGCCCGAACGGATCGGTCCTGATGCGGTCCCCCTTCACTCCCGCCGGTATGGGCGGTCCCCAACAGCTCATCCCCACCAGCCCATCCCTCATGTGGCAGATGGCCGTGGGCGTCCTCCAGGCCCAGGGGGCTCTGACGCCCGAGGCCGCCCAGATCCTCCTGGCGGAAACCCCGGACGACGGGGCCTTGGGGCTCCAGGCCCTGGATCTGGCCACCGGCCGCACCTCGCCCTTCGACCCGGCGGCCGTGGAGGACGTGCCGCCGGTCCGGGAGTCGAACACCACCACATTCGAGGTGGGCTACACCGGGGTCCTGGCCGATCGGCTCCGCCTCTCCGCCGACGTCTGGTACTCCCGGAAGGACGACTTCGTCTCGCCCCTCCTCGTCCAAACGCCTCTCCTCCTCCTGGATCCCCAGGACGCGGGGGCCCACGCGGTGCCCCGGCTCGTTCCACACTTCATGGAGCAGGGGATGAGCCAGGAGCAGGCCCAGGAAGCGGCGGGTCAGGTGGTGGAGGCCATGGCCCGCCTTCCTCTCGGGGTGGTGTCCTCCGAGGAGGTGAACGCCACCGGGCCCCAACTTCTCATGAGCTACCGGAACTTCGGCGACATCTCCCTCTGGGGTACGGACCTGGCGGCCTCCCTCCTCCTCACCGACCGGTGGACCCTGGACCTGACGGCTTCGCTGGTGAGCGACGATTGGTTCCTGAGCGAGGGGCAGCCCATCGCCCTGAACGCTCCCGAACGAAAGGGGTCGGCGGCCCTCCGCTACCGGAACCGGACCCTGGGATTCAACGCCGAGTCCCGGGTCCGCCACACCGCCGGCTTCCCGGTGCTCTCGGGGGTCTACGTGGGGACCGAATGCGTGGAGGACGACCCCGGCCCCTTCGCCGAGCCGTGCGTGGACTCACACACCCTTGTGGACGTGACGGCGGGCTACCGGGTCCCGCGGGTCCCGGGCCTTTCCGTACAACTTTCGGTCCAGAACCTCCTGGACACGGAGTACCGAAGCTTTGCCGGGGTGCCGGAGGTGGGTCGAATGGCCCTCCTTCGACTCCGCTACGCGTTCTGAGGTCATTCTACCTCGTCCCACAGGGAAGCCTCCCGGCGGGGAGAGGGCTGACGGGACGGATGGAATCCCGGACAGGGAGGTCTCCGGGGGGCCTTGATCCCACGGCGAGGGGAATTTGACGCCCGCAACGGCCATCGCCTATCCTCGGGAGGTGGCTTCGCACCCCCGGATTCGTCCGGACTCCCGCAGCCGGGGGACGTAACCCGTTTTCCGGAGAGCCCACCGTGCCCGAGACTTCCCTCGACGTACCGTCGGACGTACCGGCCCAACCCATCGACATCGGAGGAATCGCCCGACTCCAGTTCGACGCTGCCGCCGAGCTCCTGGGGCTGAGCGACTCCATGCAGGACCAGCTCCGAATGCCCTTCCGGGAGGTGGCCGTGCACGTTCCCGTTCTCATGGGGGACGGGTCGGTCCGATCGTTCATGGGCTACCGGGTCCAGCACAATGGGGCCCGGGGCCCCACGAAGGGAGGCATCCGCTACCACCCGGACGTGGACCGGGAAGAGGTCCAGGGGCTGGCCGCCCTGATGACCTGGAAGACGGCCCTCCTGGACCTGCCCTACGGGGGAGCGAAGGGGGGCATCCCCGTGGATCCCGGCGAGCTCCAGCGATTCGAGCTGGAGAGACTTACCCGCAAGTTCACCGAGCGTACGGCTCTCGCCTTGGGTCCGTACCGGGACATTCCGGCTCCGGACATGGGGACCGACGCTCAGGTCATGGCCTGGCTCCTGGACGAATACAGCGGGAAGCGGGGCTACTCGCCGGCGGTGGTCACCGGGAAGCCGGTGAGCCTGGGGGGCTCGCTGGGACGGGACGAGGCCACCGGCCGCGGGGTCCTGATCACCATGCAGGAGGCGGCTCGGGACTATTCCCTCCCATGGGAGGGAGCGCGAGCTTCCATCCAGGGGTTCGGGAACGTGGGAGGGCACCTGGCGACGCTCCTGCACGAGCAGGGCGTCCGGGTGGTGGCCGTCACGGATGCCTGGGGAGGGGTTCTGAACGAGGACGGCCTGGACGTCCCGGCTCTCCACGAGCACGCGGACCGCTCTGGGAGCGTGGCCGAATTTCCGGAAGCGGAGCCGCTGAACGACTACGGCTTCTGGCGCGTGCCGTGCGACTACCTGGTGCCGGCGGCCCTGGGGAGCGTGATCACGAAGGAGGACAATGTGGCCGACCTGGACTGCCGGATGGTGGTGGAGGCGGCCAACGCCCCCACCACCCCCATCGCCGACAAGATCCTGGAGGAGCGGGGAATCCCCGTGGTCCCCGACATCCTGGCCAACGCCGGAGGGGCCGTGGTCTCGTACTTCGAGTGGACGCAGAACCTCCAGCAGCTCCGGTGGGAGATCGAGGCGGTCCGGGAAGCGCTCAAGAAGAAGATGGTGGCCGCCTACCGGAACGTGGCCGAGACGGCCCGCGAACGGACGATCTCCCTTCGGACCGCCGCCTATCTCATCGCCGTGGAACGGGTGGCCGAGACCGAGGAGCTGCGAGGCCACTGATGTCGAATGACCTTCCGGCTCATTCGCTGATGCCCAACCACTCCGGAAGCTCCGCCAAGGATTCAAGGACCGCATCGGGCGCAGGGTCTAGCGGGTCATCCAGGTCCCCGGGCCGAAAGCCTCCGGTGCGCACCAGCACGCCTCGCAGGCCAGCGTTCTTCGCGCCCTGCACGTCCCCTTCCACACTGTCCCCTACCATGACGGCCTCCGGTCCCTCCAGACCCAGGTCGCTCAAGACCGCGCGGAAGAAGGCGGCCGCCGGCTTCCCCACGAGCTCCGCCTCCACCCCGGCCGCATATTCCAGGGCGGCCACGAATGGTCCCGCGTCCAGCACCGGCCCCTGGGTCCCCATGGCAAAGCGGTCTCGCTGAACCGCCACCAGGCGAGCCCCCGCCAGCACCTGGCGGAAGGCGCGGTTCATCCGGTTGTAGCTCCACGCGGCTCCCAGGTGGCCCACCAGAACGGCTTCCGGCTCCGGGGCGTCCAGTTCGAAGGCGGGGAAGTCCTCCCAGGCGTCTTCGGGAAGATGAAGGGCCACCCTACGGATCCCCCGTTGCCTGAGCCACCGTGCCGCAGCTACCGGAGCCGTGTGGATCTCTTCAGGGGCCGCCGGGATCCCCATGGCCCACAACCGCTCCGAAAGGGCCCGCCGGGACCGATCAGTGGTGTTCGTCACGAACCGGAGCGGAAGGTTCGCAATCCGCACGAGCCGAACCGCTTCCACCGCCCCCTCCACCGGCGTGTCTCCCTCATAGAGGGTTCCATCCAGATCCATGAGAACCGCCTGCACCTCCGGAAGCCCGTCGCCGTTCATGGAACCCTCGGCCTCATCCGATAAGCCTCCGGTCCAGGAACTCCAGGGCCTCGTGGGCCGGGACCGGACGGGCGAAGAGGAACCCCTGCGCCAGGTCGCACCCCAACTTCCGAAGGAGCTCCAACTGCCCTTCCGTCTCGACGCCCTCGGCGACCACGGTCATGCCCAGGTTGCGGGCCAGGTGCACGATGGTCCGGACCACTTCCAGGTTTTCCGGAGCGTGCTCCATCTGGTTCACGAAGGAGCGATCCACCTTCAGGGTGTCGATGGGGAAGCGGCAGAGGTAGCTCAAGGAGGAGTAACCGGTGCCGAAATCGTCCACCTGCACGTTCACCGACTCGTCGCGCAGGGATCCCAAGACCCGTTCCGCCACCTCCGCTCGCTCCATGAGAGCCGTCTCGGTGACCTCTACGTGAAGTCGGCTTCCCGGGACCTGCGCCCTGCGGAGACGCTCCTTGATCCAATCCGCCAGATCCGGCTGGTTGACCAGTTGCTTGCCCGAAACATTCACGCTCAGGAAAAAATCGTCGGAACCTTCCCTGATCGCACGCCACTGGGCCAACTGGTCCACCGCCTGCTCCAGCACCCAGGACCCCAACGTCATGATGAGGCCGCTTCCCTCGGCCACGGGGATGAAGCGCTCCGGCTCCACCGACCCTCGATCCACGTCCTCCCACCGGAGCAGGGCTTCGAATCCCGCCACCCGCCCCGTCTCCAGGCCCACCACCGGCTGGAACTCCAGGTGCATCGCCCCCTCCTCCACCGCCGCCCGGATTCGGGACTCGAGCTCTACCTGCGCCATGGCCTTGGCGTGCATGACGGGGTCGTAGATCCGGTAGGTGCCCGGCCCCTCCCCCTTTGCCTCGTCCAGGGCGCTGTGAGCGTCTCGGAGCATGGCCTCCGCACCGTCCGGTCCCGAGGCGCTGAGGGTGATTCCCGTGCATGCCCCGAGGTGAATGGTCCCGTCGCCGACGGTCAGAGGAGCCGAGAGGCTCTGGTGGATCCTGTACGCCACCCGGGTCGGGTCGCTCACGTCGCTCAAACCGTCCAGTAGCAGCGCGAACCGATCGCCCGTCAGACGCGCCACCGTATCAATGGCGCGGACGCACTCTTCGAGCCGCCTGCCTACCTCGCGCAACACCTCATCCCCCACTTCCCGGCCGAACTGTCGGTTCACCGAAGAGAAGCAGGACAAGTCCACTACCAGGACCGCGTAGTGGAACCGATCTTCTCGGAGCTCCCGTCGGGCGGCGTGCTCGATCCGCTCCACCAGGTAGGTCCGGTTCGCAAGGCCCGTCAGATGGTCGCGGAGGGCGTCGGTTCGCAGCCGGTCCTCCATCTCCCGGCGTTCCCTGAGATCGTGGATCCTGCGCTCGGCGATGGCCAACCGGACGTGGATCCTCTCGTCGTTCACCGGCTTCTGGAGGTAGTCGTCCGCGCCCGCCTCGAGCGCCTCTTCCAGGGACCGGCGATGCTCCGCCCCGGTGACGACCAGGATGATCGCCTCCTCCCCGTCCGGCGTCCTCCGAATCTTCCGGCAGAGCTCCATGCCCCCCATTCCCGGCAGTTGCAAGTCCAGGAGAATGAGCTCGGGCCGGCCTTTCTGGAAGCGGGCCCAGGCCGTCTCTCCGTCCGCGCACGCCTCGACCGTGTGGCCGCGGGTCCGAAGGATCTCCAGAAGGAGTCGGCGGGCCCCGGGTTCGTCCTCCACTACAAGGGCGGAAATCCCCGTCTCGGACATCCCACGGCTCCTTTCGGGCTTGGAAGAGGGAAAAGGCGAAACGAGGACTGCGGCGATGGAAGGATCCGAGGCCCGGCGCCGTCTCGGTTCGTCCACCGGAAGGGTAACGGCTCGGCCCGAATCCGAGGGACTGAAGGTGGCCGGAGGTCCGGAGCCGGGCAAGGGAGGAGCTATATGTCCCGCTCCACGGCTCCCAGGGCGGCGTGGGCCGCGGCGAGCCGGGCCACAGGGATTCGATACGGGCTGCAGCTCACATAGTCGAGGCCCAGCTCGTGGGCGAACTCGATGGAGTCTGGGTCGCCCCCGTGCTCTCCACAGACTCCCACCTCCAGGTCGGCCCGCGCTTCCCGCCCCCGCTCCAACGCCACCCTCATGAGCTCCCCAACTCCCTCCCGGTCCAGGGACCAGAACGGGTTCGCAGGCATGACTCCTTCGTCCACGTAGTGGGCCAGGAACCGCCCCTCTGCATCGTCGCGGGATATGCCGTAGGTCATCTGGGTAAGGTCGTTCGTGCCGAAGGAGAAGAACTCGGCGTCCTCCGCCAGATCCCGGGCCACCAGGCACGCCCTGGGAAGCTCGATCATGGTTCCCAGCCGGTACGGAACCTCCACTCCCCACTCCTCCTGTACCGAGCGGGCCGTAGCCTCCAAGCGCTCCCGGACCCGGCGAAGCTCCTCGGACACTGCCACCAGAGGGATCATGATCTCCGGATGAGGATCCAGCCCCTCACGGACCAACCCGGAAGCGGCCTCCATGATGGCCCGAACCTGCATCTCCACGATCTCCGGATGGAGAAGGCCGAGGCGCACCCCCCTGAGCCCCAGCATGGGGTTCGTTTCGGTCATCCGGTCGACGGCTTCCAGGAGCGCCTCCCTCTCGGCGAGTTCGTCCCCACCCCCGTCCTGGGCCCGGAGGTGGCTCACCTGAGCTACCAGCTCGTCACGGTCTGGCAGGAATTCGTGCAGGGGGGGATCGATGAGCCGAACGATCACCGGCAAGCCGTCCATCTCCCGGAACACCCCCTCGAAATCCTCCCTCTGGAACGGGAGAAGCTCCTGGAGCGCCCTGGCGCGTTCCTCCGAATTCCGGGCCAGGATCATCCGCCGGACCGCCGGGAGTCGGTCCTCGGCCAGGAACATGTGCTCCGTCCGACACAACCCGATGCCCTCGGCACCGAAGAACCGGGCCCGAGCCGCGTCCCGGGGCGTGTCCGCGTTCGCGCGCACGCCCAGCTTCCGATGCTGGTCCGCCCAGAGAAGGAGGTTCAGAAGCTCCTCTTCGTCCTCCAGGGAGGGCAGGGCCAGGGGAAGCTCACCCCGGTAGACCTTTCCGGACGCACCGTCGACGGACAGGAAATCCCCTTCCTTGATCCGGATACCATCCGCAGTGAAGGTGCGTGCCTTCGAGTCCACCCGGATCGCTTCGCACCCCACCACCGCCGGGATCCCGAGCCCCCGGGATACGATGGCCGCGTGCGACGTCATGCCCCCTCTCTGGGTAAGAACGCCGGTGGCCTGTAGGAAGCCGTGGACATCGTCCGGAGTGGTCTCCGGACGAACCAGGATCACCCGCTCCCCCTCCTTTCCCCAAGCTTCGGCCGTGTCCGCATCGAACACCGCCCTTCCCACGGCCGCCCCCGGGGACGCGCCGAGTCCCCTGGCCACGAGCTCACCTTGGTCCGCGGCCTGCTCTTCGGCTCTCCCTTCGAACCTCGGATGGAGGAGGACCTCCACCTGGGCCGGGGTCACCCGAAGCACGGCCGTGCGTTCGTCGATGAGTCCTTCCTCCACCATGTCCGAAGCGATGACCACCGCCGCCTTGCTCGTCCGTTTCCCCGCCCGGGTCTGGAGGATCCAGAGCCTGCCCCGCTCCACGGTGAACTCGATGTCCTGCATCTCCCGGTAGTGTCCGTCCAGGGTCCGGCAGACGTCCTCCAGCTCCCGGTAGGCCTCCGGAAAATCGTCCCGCAGCTCCCGGATGGGCCGAGGCGTGCGAATCCCCGCCACCACATCCTCCCCCTGGGCGTTCGGAAGGAACTCCCCGTAGAGCTCCTTGGCCCCGGTGGCGGGATTACGCGTGAAGACCACCCCACTGGCCGAATCGGGTCCCGAGTTGCCGAAGACCATCGCCTGGACGTTGGCCGCCGTACCAAGATCATGGGGGATCCCATGGTGTTCCCGGTAATCTCTCGCCCGCTTGATATTCCAGGATGCGAACACCGCTTCCACGGCCCCCCGGAGCTGCTCCTCCGGGTCCTCGGGGACGGGTCGGCCGGCCTCTTCCTGCACGATCTCCCGGAATCGGCGCCCCAGCTCCTGCAGCTCCTCCACGGGCAGTTCCGAGTCGGCGGCGGCTCCACATCGCTCCCGACTCTCCTCCAGAACCTCCTCGAACCGGCGGGACGGCACCCCATAAACCACGTCTCCGTACATCTGGATGAGGCGACGGTGCGCGTCGTGGGCGAAGCGTTCATCGCCCGAGGCCCGGGCCAGACCGCGAACGGACTTCTCATTGAGCCCAAGATTCAGAACCGTATTCATCATCCCGGGCATGGAGAACTTGGCACCCGACCGAACGGACACGAGGAGCGGGTGCTCGGGGTCGCCGAAACGCCGCTCCATCCCTTTCTCGACCCTTCGGAGCTGACGGAGCACCTCGTCCCAGAGTCCGTCGGGAAGGACTTCTCCAGCCTCCAGGTAGGCCCGACACGCGGCCGTGGTCACGGTGAACCCAGGTGGGACAGGAAGGCCCATCCGGGTCATCTCGGCCAATCCAGCTCCTTTCCCACCCAACAGCTCCCGGTCGTCCCGGGTCCCCTCGTCGAAGGAGTAGATCCAGCGCGTCTCCGTCATCCAGTGCCCCCGGTTCTGCGGTTTCCATGAATCCGGTGTCTCGAGGAAGGATCGTCACTCCAACCCCCGAGCCCCGGTGGCACGCCTGCACGGAACATACCGGTTCCGGCGCCGGTCCGGATCAGCCCGGGGTGCCCCTCCGCCTCACCGTCCCCCCCACGACCAACGCCGCGGAGATTATCAGAAGGTTCTTGATGATGTACTGGCCCTCCATGGTGGGAACCAGAGGGGCTCCATCGGGGCGGAAGGTGACCTCGGGTAGGAGGACGAGGGGCATGAAGGTGCCTATCATCTGCATGCCCAGCAAGGCGATAGCCAGGCGAATGGTCCTCGGGATGAGGAACGAAACACCGATGATCACTTCCCAGATCCCGATCACGGCCAGCCAGTGGGAGGGGGTGAGGAGAGGAAGCCACGCCGCAGTGGCCTTTACGAGCGGCTCGGCCGGAGAAAGCCCGAGGGGCTTCAGGAGCCCGAACCAGATGAAGATGCCCCCCAAGGAGATCCGAAGGGACTCGGTCCCCCAACGAGCCATGGCACCGGCCACCTTCCGGTCCAACCGTTCGAAATCGATCAAAGGTGAGCGCCTCAGCAACTCTCGTGGCTCGGGGAGTGCGACGGGCACGGGTGAGGGTGCCAGGGCGGGACGGGTTATGCCCGGTCTCAAACCCGTCCCCAAGATCCGACATTCGGGAAACCATCACTTGGGCGCAACCGGACCGGCTCCCCACCTCTTGGACACAGGAATCTCCCAGAACGATCCGGATCTCGTGCTCGACATGGACGAAAGAACGAGCCAATGCGTGGTGATCATGGGGGAAGCGGCCCGGGCCAACCGGTGCCGGCCTCGGACCTGAGCCCACAGGGCCGATTTGCAGGCACTTCCGGCCGCGTCGTACCTTTTCCGCACCGGCCGCAGTGGGCTGACACGACCTGTCCGAAAGCCTCAGGGGCTGGGGTCGCCGAACGAACCACAACTCCTTCGAGCCGGGAAGAACCCCGTGGAACCAGATCGAGGACCGGACGCGAGCAGAGCCCCCCGGAAACAGGGCCTCGGGACCTTCGAGGGCGTCTTCGTTCCCACTCTCCTGACGATTCTGGGCGCGATCCTCTTCCTCCGGGAAGGTTGGGTGGTCGGCAACGCCGGCTTCGGAGGCGCCATCCTCATCATCGTGGTCGCCTTCGTGATCACGGGTGCTACGGGTCTGTCCCTTTCCTCGGTGACGACCAACATCCGGATCGGGGCCGGCGGGGCCTACTCCATCATCTCGCGCTCCCTAGGGATCGAGATCGCCGGAAGCATCGGCATTCCCCTCTTCCTCTCCCAGGCCCTGGCGGTCACGCTGTACATCTTCGCCTTTCGCGAGGGCTGGCAGGGACTGTTCCCCGGCCATCCCGCCTTCCTCATCGACCTGGGCCTCCTGGCCGTGGTCCTGGGAATCGCCTCCATCTCCGCCCGCTTCGCTTTCCGGGTGCAGTACGCGGTCCTGGCCCTCATGGCACTGGCCCTGTCGTCGGCGGCGGCCGGGGCCTTCTTCTGGCCGTTCGAAGAGCCCCTTCGCTGGTGGGGCGGGTTTCCGGGGGCACCGGAGGAAGGCTTCCCCGGCACCTCCTTCTGGATCGTGTTCGCCGTATTCTTTCCCGCCGCCACCGGGATCATGGCCGGAGCGAACATGTCCGGGGAGCTGGAGGACCCCCGGAGAAGCATCCCGAAGGGAACCATGGCGGCCATCGGGACGAGCTTTCTCGTGTACGTGGGGTTCGCGTACTGGTTCGCCCGGATCGCCCCCCCGGAGGAGCTCGTCTCCAACTACACGGTCATGGCGGACCGTGCGGCCTGGCGGCCTGTGGTGATCCTGGGGCTTCTAGGGGCGACCCTCACCCAATCTCTCGTTTCCCTGGTGGGAGCCTCCCGTATACTCCAGGCTCTAGCCGCCCACCAGGTCATCCCCCGGGGCAGAGCCCTGGCCCGCCGAACCCCGGCGGGAGAACCCCGGACGGCCCTCTTCGCCACCGCAGGATTGGTCCTGGCGGCTCTCCTCCTCCGGGAGCTGAACGCGGTGGCGCCCCTCATCACGCTCTTCTTCCTGATCACCTACGCCATGATCAACCTGGTGGTGCTGGTGGAGCAGAGCCTGGGGCTCGTGAGCTTCCGTCCCCTCCTCCCCATTCCCAGGACAGTGCCCCTGGTCGGGCTCGCCGGCTGCCTTCTGGTCATGTTCATCATCAACCCGGTCTTGAGCCTGGCAGCCTTGGCGGCGGTGGTGGGCGTGTACGGGTATCTGGTCCAGCGGGGGCTCCCTCCCCCCTACGGGGACGTGAGGAGCGGCATGTTCGTGGCCATCGCCGAGTGGGCGGTGAAGAAGGCCACCCGTCTCCGGGGCCCCGGGGAACGGGCGTGGAAGCCCAGCCTCCTGGTCCCCGTGGAGGATGTGGACGAGCTCCGGGGGACCTTTCGGCTCATCCACGACATTACGGCTCCCCGCGGATCCCTCCACATCATGGGGGTGGCCGTGGGCGATCGAGCCCACCGCCTGGAAGGGGACCTGGCTACGGCCGCCAGCCACTTCCGGGACGAAGAGGTGTTCACCAACTGGACCGTCATCGAGACGGGTCGATACGCCCACGGCTTCCTGGCGGGAATGGGTGCGCTCCGGGGAGCGTTCCTGCGCCCCAACCTGGTGTTCCTCCGGATCCCCGAGGATGAGGACCGAGCCGTGGAGCTCCGAGAGGTGATGGACCGGGCCCCCGACTACGGTTTGGGTGTGATTCTCCACGCGGCCCATCCTCGGGCCGGGATCGGTCGGAAGAGCGCCATCAACGTGTGGGTACGGACCCCGGAATGGGAGCACGGACACGAAGTGGCCGAGGTGGATCTACAGCTCCTCCTGGCGTACAAACTCCAAAAGAACTGGAACGGCCGAGTACGCCTCCTCACCGTGGTGGAATCGGAGGAGGCGAAGGACGCCGCTTCGGCCGAGCTCGCCCGTTTGGTGGACCTGGCCCGGGTTCCCCACTCGGAGGTGTACGCACTGGTGGGGGACTTCCAGACGGCCGTGGGCAAGGCCCCCCAGGCGGACGTAAGCCTGTTCGGCCTTTCCGAGGCCGTGGACTTCGAGTGGACCCGGAGGATGGTAGACGAGACCCGCTCGTCGTGCCTCTTCGTCCGGGGAACCGGAGCGGAGAGCGCCCTTGCGTGAACAGCCCGCTGGAGAAGCGGATGGACGAAGAACGCCCTCGAATCTCATGGACCGAGGACGGACGCCGGCGCGAGGCCCGCTGGCTCTCGGTAGGGCGGCCCGCCCCACCGGCGCGGGTGGTCCCCGCCGACGATACGCTCGACGCGGACACCGCCTATCGGTACGCCTGCGAGGGCACGGCCATCCTTTGGCGAGGCGACTTCCAAAACGGCAGACAACTCCTCGACGCCGTAGCCCGCCGGGCCGGCCGGTCCGGGAGGAAGGCGTCCTGGTCGCCGGGGCAGGGGTCGTCTCCCGCCGAAACCTTCCATCGGCTCCGCATGGCCAGGGCTCAGCGTGCCCACATCCTCCGAATGTTCGTCGTGGAGATCGAGTCGGACTACTCGATCGGGCTCAAGCGCGCACCTGACGCCGGGCGGGCGATCCTGGAGGCCCTGGGGCACGGCCATTCCCGGTCGGTGATCCCCCTTCGGGAAGTGCTGGGGATGATCAGCGCATCCGAATGGCGAAGGAAGGGGGTGGAAGTTTCGGCCCTGGGAGACAGGATCCATCCCCACTACGGAGTGTTCGCCCCCACACGACAGGAACATGTGAACCTGGTGGCCCAGGCCCCCCTTCCGTCCCACACTTTGGCCTTCGACGTAGGAACGGGGACCGGGGTTCTGGCCGCCGTGCTGGCCCGTCGCGGGGTCGAGCGGATCGTGTGCACGGACGACGAGCCCCGAGCCGTGACGTGCGCCCGGGAGAACATGGAGCGGCTGGGGCTCGACGAGCGAGTCGAGGTGCTGGAGGCCGACCTCTTCCCTCCCGGAGGGTACCCCGACCGGGCCCCCCTGGTGATCTGCAATCCCCCGTGGATTCCGGCCAAGCCCACAACCCTCCTCGAGAGGGCGGTCTACGATCCGAAGGGTCGGATGCTTCGGAAGTTCCTGAAGGGGCTCGCCGGACACCTCACCCCCTCGGGAGAGGGGTGGCTCGTCCTCTCGGACCTGGCGGAGCACCTGGGCCTGCGAACCCGGGAGGAGCTCTTGGAGAGGGTGGAGGCAGCCGGGCTCCAGGTGCTCGACCGCCTCGACGCTCGGCCCACCCACGCCGGGCTCGAAGACCCCGACGATCCCCTGACGAAATTCCGGCGAATGGAGACCGTGTCGTTGTGGAGGCTCGGGCCGCTCCCCCTGCACGAATCTGGTCCCAAGTTCCGAGCCATGTCCGCCCAGTGGGGAGATCCCGCCCCCCGTGCTCGAGGGTCGGCCACCAAGCCCTCCGACCTATGACGGAGCGGGTGGTCCCGCCCCCCGTGCTCGAGGGTCGGCCCCTACGGCGCCGGCTCGATATTCTGGTTCACGCGGAAGAAGTTGTCCGGGTCGTAGCGGGCCTTGACTCGCTGCAGTCGCCGGAAGTTGGCCCCGTAGGTCTTCCGGACCCCCTCCGGCCCCTCGTCCATCATGAAGTTGATGTACGGCGCCCCGACTGTGTGGGGGCGGAGCGCCTCCGAGTAGCTTCGGGCCCAGTGGGCGATCCGATCCCAGTTCCCTGGGTCCCCGTCGACGCCGGCGATGACCATGGACCAGGTGGCGTCCCGGTGACCCCACGCGGTCGCATCCCCGGGCACCCGCTGAACCGCTCCGTCCACCGGGTAGAGGTGCATGGTGGACTGAGCGGTCGGCACTTCGCCGAACCGAGCGTGCTCAGCCACCGCCTCGTCGCTGATCTCCCGTACCAGCCCACCCGTCCAGTACCAGAGATCCCCCGACGGGTAAACCGGGTCGAATGCCTCTTGTAGGGCCGGATAGGGCATCCTGGCCACGCCCTCGTAGAGGGGCTCCGCCACTTGGCGCACCCCCTCGAGGGCCGCCTCGGACTGCTCGTCCGAGCCGGTGTGACACCAGACGAGCCCACAGACCTTCTCTCCTTGGATGGGCTCCGGGTAGGGGGCCGCGGCAGGAACCTCCCCTGCGAGGTAGAAGGCGTAGGCGGCTTCGTCGGCCTGTGGAAGCCATTCCCGGTACCACTTGAGGGTCGTTTCCAGGTCCCTCAGGCGCCAGAAGACGGGCCCCGCCACCACCGTGTCCACCGGGTGCAGACGAAACTCCAAGCACGTGACGACTCCGAAGTTTCCCCCTCCGCCCCGGAGGGCCCAGAAGAGGTTCGGGTGCTCCTCCGGGCTCGTCCGGACCAATCGGCCGTCGGCGAGCACCACCTCTGCGGTCAGGAGGTTGTCGATGGTCAGCCCGTACCGGCGTGTCAGGTATCCATGCCCCCCACCCAAAGTCAAACCCGTGACGCCGGTGGTGGACACGATCCCACTCACCGTGGCCAGACCGAAGGCGTGGGTCGCCCGATCCACTGCTCCCCAGGTGCAACCGCCCTGTACCCTGGCGACTCTCCGCCGGGGATCCACTTGGATCTTGTTCATGGGGGACAGGTCGATGACCAGGCCGTCGTCCACCGCGCCGAACCCCGCTCCATTGTGACCTCCCCCTCGGACCGCCGTGGTCAGGTCGTGCTCCCGGGCGAACCTCACCGCACGGGTCACATCGGCTTCATTGGCACAACGGACGATGATCCTCGGTCGCCGGTCGAAAATTCCGTTGAAGAGGGCCCGATCTTTATCGAAGGATGGGTCTTCAGGACGCACTATCTGTCCCCAGAAACCTTGTTGAAAGGCCCTGAGGGCCTGGGTCTCCGACATCGGTCCACCTCTTGGCACTGCATGGAATGGAAGGCAAAGCGAACCATCGAAGCGATGCAAATCCCGCTCCGGACTCCCTCCTCCGAGGAGTCCACCGCGGCGATGGAAGGGGCTTCCCGCGAGGGTTTCACCAGTAGACGCGTGGCGACAGCCGGTTACGGACTCCCGAGCCGAGCCGTGTGATGGAGTTTGCCGTAGCGCGTGCCGCGTGAGGGCCGTTCCGTTCCAGCACACGAGATCGTCCAGGTGTGCCGGGGGGACGACGAGGCGTGGGAAGGGCGCTACGTCGTCAGGGGGAGTCGACCCCTCGATGCGGCTTGGAGGGGGTGCCACATCACCGGGAGGCAGCGATCCTCCAGTTGAAAAGAAGCACCATGGCAAGTCATGTGCCGGAACGGTCACAGCCTGTGATACCCGTTGGACGCACCCGCCTCATCCTCCGTATGTTTCCTTTTCACCTCGACCCGGAACACAACCGAACCTGGGAGGCCCATGGCCGAGCATGTGGGGACTTCGGGGAAAGGCGCCGCGCCC
>SKSR01000273.1 GCA_007122885.1 Gemmatimonadota bacterium | reverse complement strand
GCCAGCAGGAGCACGACCAGTAGCCGACGGGTCTTCACGTGAGATCCGTTCTCCGTTCAGTCGAAGGAAACGCGGGGGGCATCGCGCTCCGCCTCCGCCTCCACCTCGAAAAGCTCGGCGGGACTGAAGTTGAAGGCATTGGCCACCACATTAGTGGGTACGGTCTGGCGCACGGTATTGTACCGCATCACCGCATCGTTGTACGCCTGCCGGGCGAAAGCGATCCGGTTCTCCGTGGACGAGAGCTCCTCCTGGAGCTGCGCCATGTTCTCGCTGGCCCTGAGGTCGGGGTACGACTCGGAGAGCGCGAAGAACCGTCCCATAGCGCCCGTCAGGGCCTGCTCGGCCCCCGCCAGCTCACGCATGACCTGCGGCTCCCCGGGGTCGGAGGCGGCCCGTTCCTCCACCTTTCTCGCCTGGTTGCGGGCTTCGATGACCGCCTCCAGGGTCTCGCGTTCATGCTTCATGTACCCCTTGGCCGTCTCCACCAGGTTGGGAATGAGGTCGTACCTCCGCTTGAGCTGCACGTCGATCTGGGCGAAGGCGTTCCGGTAGCGTTCTCGGAGGGAGACCAGGCGGTTGTACTGGCTCACGAAGAAGAGGACCAGGAGCGCCGCCACCGCCAACACAATCCAACCCATCATACCGTCAAACCTCCGTCGGGCGGACAGGAAAGGCCGAAGGCCCGTCCCGGCACGGGGAACTGCGCCAGGGGGGGTGGCCTCGAGCCCCGGGCCGGAGGCGGCCCGAACCTACACAGGGAATCTCAGGCCCGGATCCCGACCACGCCAGTCCGACCTCCGCCTTTCGCTCAATCCACGGAGTGATCGATGGGCTCCAGCGAGCGGATATATCGGACGAGAACCCTCCTGTCGTCGTCCGTCATATAGCTCGTGCCCCGGGAGATGACGGCCCCCATGGAGCCTCCGGCGAAGTCTCCGTCCGGGTCCATCCCGAAATCCAGGTATCGGGTCAGGTGTCGCTCGCTCCAACCTCCGATCCCCGTCTCGTCGTGTGGAGTGATGTTGGGAACCGGGTCCCCATCCATGCCTTCGGAGGTGCCGGCGTAGCGAAGATCCTCGTCGACACCACCACTGGTGGTCCGAGAACTGTGACATTCGGAGCAGTGGGCCACGGCCCGGCTCAGATACGCCCCTCGGTTCCATTCCTCGTCCCGCTCCGGATCCTGCTGAAACCGCCCCTCCCGGAAGTTGAAGGCATTCCACGCCGCCACCGCGGTCCGGACGGACATATACCACGGCAGGTCGTGTGGGCGGTTCTCCCGGGCCACCGGAGGAACCTCCATCAGAAACGCATACAAGTCAGCCACGTCCCCGTCGGACATCCCGGTGAACGAGGTGTAGGGAAAGGCCGGGTAGAAATGGGTTCCATCCGGCCCCCGCCCCTCCCTGAGCGCCCTCGCCAGGTCGCCCTCGGACCAGCCCCCGATGCCGTGGTCCGGATCAGGAGTGATGTTCGTCCCGTAGAATGTTCCGAAGTCCGCCTCCACCGGAGGCCCGCCGGCCATGAAGTCCGTCTCCTCGGCGTCCTCCTCCGTGTGGCAGGTTACACAGTTGCCCACGCGGGCCAGGTACGCCCCCCTTTCCACCGGCTCGTCCGAATCGGGGTCCCCCGCCAGCTCCCAAACCGGGATCGTGTCGGAGATCGCCGATCCGGCGTCCGCCGAATCCCGGCCGTCGAGCGGGTCGGTCGGGGCCTGCACCCCCACCGGAGCCGGGGTGCCCCCCGCCCATGCCGACGGGGCCCGGTCCGTGGTCCCGACCGGTGCCGCAGCCGTCAGGAGCCCCCCGGCGGCGACGGCCCCGGCCACGAGCACGACGGAGGAGAACCCTCCGGCGCACACTCTGCCTCGAGACCGACGGGAGCCGCTACTCTCGGAAGCTCTCATGGCAGGCGCCGCAGGAATCACCCAGGGCGGCGAAGGCCTCGATCATGGCCCCCTGGTCACCCCCCTGCGTCGCTTCCGCAAAGGCCTGGGCCCGCTCCGCCGTGTCCTCGTATCGCTCCACAAACCCGTCCCAGTCGTCCCAGATCGCCTGGACCGCCTCGCTCTCCTCGTGGAGGCTTCCCTCCGGGAAGAAGGCCGGCATATCCATCTGGAAAAGGGCGCCGACTGCCGCGCCGTGCGCCGCCAGCGTCCCTTCGTGGGGAAGACCATCCATGAGGATGGCGGCCGCCGCCGATAGGTGGCCCCCCGCAGCCCGCATCACCGCTCTGCGGTGGTCGACGATCGCCTCCACCTCCGCGTCCTGCGCCTTGGCCGGCACACCGGCGGGAGCTTCGGGGCTGCCCTCGGGAACGGAAAATCCCACCAGGAAGGCGCCACCCAAGAGAGCGGTGCAAACGGCAACGGCACGAGAGCGGGAACGCATGGATGCTTCTCCTGTTTAAGATCACGTTGATCGAGGGGCCTCCGGCCCAATGGCCGAGCCGTGCCCCACACCAAGCCGTTCCCCCCGGCACCGGGGAGAACCGTGATAATATCCCAGCCGGGTTCTCTGCGCGCAAACGGGCCGACCGTCGAAGGAGTGAACGACCGATGACACAGCGTCTTGTGACTCTGGGAGTCACTTCCATTCTACTCATGGTCGGGATCGTCGCACTGCCCCGGGCCGCCCTTGGAACCGATCCGGGAGCTTTTTCGCTGGGCGGCCCCATGAGTCCCCCCTCGGACACACTTCCCCCCTTCCCCGAGGGCTGGGAGTCGGAGGTGGACGCGGAACACCCCTTGGCAGGAATCCTGTGGGCGGTGGAGGAAGGGAGGAAGGCCCAGCCGGATGAACTCGTGGAACGGGCACGCGAGGCCCGGTTCGTCCTTCTGGGCGAGACCCACGACAACCCGGATCATCACCGCTTCCAGGCGTGGATGGTGCAGTCGTTGGCAGCCCGCGACGCCCGCCCGGCAGTAGTCCTGGAGATGATCCGGATGGACCGGGCCGAAGCCCTGTATAGCTATCTTCGGGACCGTCCTGGAGACGCGGAAGGGCTGGGCCCGGCCGTAGGATGGGAGGAAGAGGGCTGGCCCGACTGGTCCATCTATCGCCCCATCGCCGAAGCGGCTCTCGCCGCCGGGCTTCCCCTCCACCCCGGCGACGTCGCCCGGTCCGAGCAGGCCGCCGTCTCGCAGGGAGGGCTCGGCGCTCTCGACCCCGCCCGCCGGAGGGCCCTGGCCCTGGACGAGCCCCTCCCGGAAGGGAAGCGGAGCGACCTGGGCGCCCAGCTCATGAGCGCCCACTGTGACCACCTGCCCGAGGAGGTGATTCCCACCATGATCCAGGTCCAACGACTCCGGGACGCGGCCATGGCGGACTACACCTTGGCCGGGGCGGAGGCCTCCGACACCGATCAAGCGATCCTGATTGCCGGGAGAGGACACGTCCGGGCGGACCGAGGCGTCCCCTGGTACTTCCGCGCTCGCGGTGTGGAGGGTGGGGTTCTGACGGTGGGGCTCGTTCAGGTGGACGAGGAACGAATGGAGGTGGAGGACTACCTTCCCGGGCCCGGGGAGCCCAGCGTCGCCGGCTGGCCGGCCCCCTACGACTTCATCTGGCTCACCCCCCGACCCCATGACCGGGACCCGTGCGAAGCCTTCCGCGAAGGGGAAGGCGGACGGTGAAGGAGGACGTTCAGGCGTCGCCGGGCTCCAGGTACGTGTAGCCGGCGAGCCCCGCGATGTAGTCGGCAATGAAGGCGTTGGCCTCGGCGCGAGGCAACCCCTGGCTATTCCTGACCTTCTTCCGGAAGTTCGCGATGAGCTCATCGCTGTTGAACCGGACGTACGACAGGACATCCGTCACCGTATCTCCGTGAACCAGGTCCGCGACTTCGTAGTCTCCGTCGCGCGTCAAGCGAAGATGGATCGCGTTCGTGTCCCCGAATAGATTGTGGAGATCCCCCAGGATTTCCTGATAAGCCCCCGTGAGAAACACGCCGAGAATGTACGGCTCGGACCTACGGAAGGTGTGGAGCTCCAAGCTCCCCCGGACCTCTGAATCCCCTACGAAGCGGTCGATCTTCCCATCCGAATCACAGGTCACGTCCTGGAGGGTCCCCCGCCGCGTGGGCCGCTCGTTCAACCGGTGGATGGGCATGATGGGAAAGAGCTGGTCGATGGCCCAGGAGTCCGGAACCGACTGGAAGAGGGAGAAGTTGCAAAAATACCGATCCGTAAGGATCGCCTCCATTTCGGGCAGGATGTCCTCCCACTCCTCGGGATCCTCCCGCGCCAGCTCCAACCCGCGGGTGATCACGGCCAGGTAGAGGCGCTCCGCCAAGGCTCGCTCGGGAAGGCTCAGCACCCCGCTGTTGAAGAGGGAGCGAGTCCGATCCTTCCAGTAGGTTGCGTCGTGATAGACCTCCCGAAGGGAGCGTTCGTCCATACCCTGAAGCGTCTCCGCCAGGTCGTGGACGACGGAGTGCATTTCCTCCGGAATTTCGTCCCGGTCCTCCACGATCTGGGTTTCCAGGTCGATGACGTTCACCAGAAGCATGGTATGGTGCGCCGCCAACGCCCGTCCGGACTCCGAGATGATCCGGGGCATGGGAAGACCATGCTCGCGGCACGCCTCCGCCAAGGGATAGACCACGTCGTTGGCGTACTCCTGAATGGAGTAGTTCACGCTGGCGGCATGGGTGGAGCGGGTTCCATCGTAGTCCACACCCAGTCCCCCTCCCACGTCCACGTAGTCCACCGGTACCCCCAGCCGACGGAACTCGACGTAGTAGCGGGCCACCTCGGTCATGGCCGCCTTGATGTGGCGCACGTCCGGAATCTGGGAACCCAGGTGGAAGTGGAGCATCTTGAGGATTTCCACCCGCCCTGCTGCTCGGAGCTTCTCCACGACCCGCATGATCTCCGAGGCGGAGAGCCCGAATTTGCTTCGCTCACCTGCGGTTTCCGACCACCGGCCGGCCCCGGCGGCGGAGAGTTTGATCCGGACGCCGGCGGTGGGTTGGATCTCCATCTCCTCCGCCAGCTTCAAGAGGAGGTCCACCTCCGAGATCTTCTCGATGACGATGAGGACCTCGTGACCCAACTTCTGTCCCATGAGGGCCAGGTACAGGTATTCCTCGTCCTTGTAGCCGTTGCAGACGATCAAGTGGTCCGAGGCTTCCCTGAGCGCCAAGACCGCCTGGAGCTCCGGCTTGCTGCCCACCTCGAGTCCTACGCCCCACTCATCTCCCGCCGTGACGAGCTCCTCCAAAACCCTGCGCTGTTGGTTGACCTTGATCGGATAAACCAGGGTGTAGCCTCCAGCGTACTCGTACTCCTCCATAGCCCGGCTGAAGCGCCGCACCATGGCTTCCATCCGGCTCCGGAGAATGTCGGGGAATCGGACGAGCACGGGGAATCCCATCCCTTGAGCCGCCAGGTCGCTGGCCACCTCGTAGAGGTCCACCCCCCGATCCCCCTCGCGGGTGGGGTGAACCGTCAAGTGCCCCCGCTCGTTGATGTCGAAGTATCCGACGCCCCAGCCCTCCACGTTGTACAGCTCCCGGGCATCGTCCACGCTCCAGCTCATTCGCTTCCTCCTGGGAAGAACACTCGGACGTAGGGACTCGGAAAGTAGGAGTGCCGGGAGGAATCGCAGCTCGAGAGAGTCGGGAGGCACGTACCCGGAGGGCCAGCCCGTGCCCGAGCTCGCCCAACCCGACCGCTATCGATTCAGGACCCGGTCCAGATTCCGGAAGGCCTGTCGGATCCGCTCTTCGTTCTCCACCATGGCTATCCGCACGTTCCCTTCCCCCTCCTCACCGAATGCGCCCCCGGGGCACATGGCCACTTCCGCCTTGTCGATCATGTCCAGGCAGAAGTCGATGGTGGATCCCCCGTACGGATCCAGGTGGTGATCCGGCACACGGGCCCAGACAAACATGGTGGCCTTCGGAGGATCCACCTCCCAACCGATCCGGCGGCACCGCTCGACGATGGCGTCCCGTCGCTTCTCGTAGATCCGCGCTTGGCCTTCCACCGCCTCGTCGCATTCGCGGAGGCCGATGATGGAGGCGATCTGGACCGCCTGGAAAATGCCGTAGTCGTAGTAGCTCTTGATCTCGGATAAAGCGCGGATCATCTCGGCGTTGCCCACACAGAACCCGATCCGCCACCCGGCCATGTTGTACGCTTTCGACATGGTCGTGAACTCCACCCCCACCTCCTTGGCCCCGGCGGCCTCCATGAAGGACGGGGCCCGATAGCCGTCGAAGCAGGTCTCTCCGTAGGCGAAGTCCGAGATGACCATGATTTCGTGCTTCCGGGCGATGGATACGACCTCGTCCCAGAAGGCGGGCTCCACGCACAGGGTGGTGGGATTGTTGGGAAAGTTGAGGATCATGACCTTCGGTTTGGGCTGGAGGTGACGGATGATTCCCTCCATCCGCTCCAAGAACGCCCCGTCGTTCCCCAACTCCACCCCGATCACGCTCGCGCCGGCCAGGACCACCCCGTAGGTGTGGATCTGGAAGGCCGGCCGGGTGACGATGGCCGAGTCCCCCGGCCCAAGGAGGGCCAAGCAGAGGTGGCTGAATCCCTCCTTGGAGCCGATGGTGGCGATGACCTCCCGCTCCGGGTCCAGCTCCACGCCCCACTTGTTCCGGTACTTGAGCGCTACATCCCTCCGCAGGTTGTAGATACCCGCGCTGGCGCTGTAGCGCTGGTTTCGAGGGTCACGGGCGGCCTCGCAGAGCTTCTCCACTATGGGCTCGGGCGTGGGATCCCTCGGATTCCCCATGTTCAGATCGATAACGTCCGCACCGGCCTTCCGCCGCTCGTGCGTCAGCTTCTTGATCTTGCCCAGCATGTACGGCGGAAGCCGCTCGAGCCGGTGGGCCACCTGTATCTCCATTCCGCGTCACTCCCCGGAAGTCGGAGAGGAGGGGACCCGGCGGCCCCCTCCTCTCGCTCCGGTTTCGCTCTTCCCTCCCGACTCAGCCTTCTTCGGTTCCGGCGAGCCGATCCATTTCCCCCCTCGCGCCCTGGAGCGCCAAGCGCTGCATGTAGAGGCGAGCTCCGGCGAGCCCGCCCAGCTCCTGCCCACCCCCGGCCCGACCGGGACCGCCGTGAAGGCTCTGGGGCATGGCGACTCCGGAGCCAGGAGCTCCTTCCGCCGCAGCGTCCGAGCCCACGTACAGACGGCCCGAATAACTTCCGGCCCTCCCGAGGAAGCCGTCCAGCCAACCGGAGTCGTTGGAGTAAGCGGACGTGACGAGCATGCCGCCTCCCAATCCCACGATCTCAGCGGCGTCGGCCGCTGTGCCATCGTACGGCAGGAGCGTGGCCACGGGTGCGAAGGCTTCGTGCTCGTGGACGGCTTCGGCCTTCCGGGCGTCCTCGGCCCGGAGGAGCGTCGGAGCCAGGAAATACCCTTTCCCGGCAGGGCTGCCCACGCCGTCGGCTCGCTCCCGAGCACCCAGGACGAAACGAGCATCCTTGGAGAGGAAGCCCAGGCGCTCCAAGCTGCTCTCCAGCTCCTGCTCGCTGGCCAGCGGCCCCATGGTCACCGACTCGTCTTCCGGGTTCCCCGTGACGACCTTTTCGAGCTTCCCGACGAGGGCGTCCTCTACCCGGTCCACGGCGTCCTCGGGCACCAGTATTCGGCGGACGGCCGTGCACTTCTGACCCGCCTTCTGGGTCATTTCCCGAGCCACGTCCCGGATGAAGAGATCGAAGGCCGGGCCATCGCGAACGTCGGGGGCCAGGACCGCGGCGTTCAGGCTGTCGGCCTCCACGTTGAAACGGGTGTTCCTCTCGGTGATCGACGGCCGAGTCTTGAGCTTGCGGGCCGTGTCCGCCGAGCCCGTGAAAGCCACCACGTCCTGGGGACCCACCCGGTCCAGGAGGTCCCCGGTGGATCCACAGATGAACTGGAGCGCCCCTTCCGGAAGCACGCCCGATTCCACGATCATCTCCAGGGACCGAACCGCCGTCCAAGCGGTCGCCGTAGCCGGCTTCACGATGATCGGAACCCCGGCCAGGAGGGCGCAGGCCGCCTTTTCGGCCCACCCCCACACCGGGAAGTTGTGGGCGTTGATGAAGATCGCCACGCCGGCCCGCGGAACGAGAACGTGCTGGCCCCAAAAGGCCTCGGTCTTGGCCAGCTGCACCCCCTCGCCCTCCGGCAACACGTTTCCATCCCCCAGCGACCCGGCGAGCTTTCCGTAATAGTTGAGGGAGTAGCCTCCACCATCGATGTCGAAGGACCCGTCGCCCTTCGTGGTCCCGGCGTTGATCCTGGAGAGCTCCAGGAGTTCGTCCCGCCCCTCCCGAATCACCTTGGACATGGCCCGGAGAAGCTCTCCTCTTCCGGCGAAGCCGAGCTCCCGAAGGGCCGGACCTCCCTCTTTCCGAGCGTGCTCCAAGACGCCACCGAAGTCGACTCCACCGGAGGCCAATCGGACCACCGGCTCCTCGGTCGATGGGTTCACCAGCTCCACCGTGGAATCGGCGGCATCGTGCCAACGGCCTCGTACGTAGCTCCGAAGTGTGTCCATCAGCCCGGTCTCCCTTGCGTTCACGGGTTCTCGACTCGCGGTTGATCAATCTCGCCACAGAACCGCCGGGACAAAAGGCGTCGCAGAGACCATGTCGGGTGCGACCGACCCCGCATGCGCCGCAGCTTGCTTCCATGCAAGGGCTCGGAGTAGGCTGAAGCCTTGATTTTGAGCTTCTTCACTCGGACCGGGGGAGCGTAGCGATGCGCATGGAGGGCACTGCACGGGGAGTCGTGGTACGGTGGTGGGCCGTGGGCTTGAGAGGGCTGGCGGCAATCGCCCTGGGAATCGTCGCCTTCGGCTGGCCGGCGGGCACCTTCGAGGTCCTCGTCTTCCTCTTCGGAGCGCTCCTTCTCCTGAACGGAGCCCTGACCTTGGCCGCAGTCCTCCAGCGACCCACGGAGCGGGGACCGGTCCGCTTTTACCTGAGCCTGGTGGAGGGCCTGTTGGGTGTGGCGGCCGGTGTGGCCGTCCTGGTCCTCCCCGAGCTGTCCCGCATCGTCCTCCTATACGTGGTGGCGGGATGGGCCATCATCACCGGGATCCTGGAGCTCGTGGCGGGGATACGGTTGCGTTCCGTCCTCCACGGGGAGTGGCTGCTGGCGGCCAGCGGCCTCGTCTCCTTGGCGTTCGGACTCCTCCTGGCGTTCCAGCCGGGCCTGGGGATCACTGCCCTCATGTGGATGCTCGGCGGCTACGCCCTCTTGCTGGGAATCATCCTCACGGCCCTGGCCCATCGACTTCGCACATGGGACCCGGACGCCGTGGCCGAGTCGATGGTGTCCGGACCAGAAACACAGCAGGTGGACTCCGTGGAATCGGCGGCGGGGAGGCGGGCTGACGCGGATCCCGCGTCGGGTCCGGAGCTCGAAGATCCGGACCCGACGAGCGAAACCACGAGACAGTCAAGGCCGGAGGAATGAGCGCACCTGCGGGTGGCTCTCGACGCTGGGGCGAAGCCGGAGGGCGGTGGGGAACGGCGCCCCGCGCCAAGCTGGGCGGGGTGCTCATCCTGGCCGTCCTGTCGGTCCTGTGGACCTTCGGTAACGGAGCGGATGTGAGCCCAGCGAAGGGGGTCGGCCTCTCCGGCGACGATTCGGGGTCGAAGGTGGAGCGGCGAGAGCCACCCGCCACCTTCTCCATCGTGGCGCGGGACGGGGAGACGGGGGAGCTCGGCGTGGCGGTGCAATCCCGCGTTTTCTCGGTGGGAAATGGAGTCATGTGGGGGGAGGCCGGAGCGGGAGTCGTGGCAACACAGGCATGGGTGGACGTGAGCTACGGTCCGGGGGGCCTCGAGCTCTTGGGGGACGGCCTCTCGGCGCCGGAAGTGGTGGATCACCTGTTGGACGAAGACCCGGACCCCTACCCGGACGAATGGCCCAAGAGCGGGCGACAGTTGGCGGTGGTGGACGCCCAGGGGCGGGTGGGAGCGTGGACCGGGCCCGATGCGGACGAATGGGCGGGACACGCCATAAGTGAGGGGGTGTCCGTTCAGGGAAACATACTGGCCGGGCCGGAGGTGGTGGAGGAGATGCTCCGAGCCTTCCAGGAGACCGACGGCCACCTGTCCTTCCGTATGCTCGCCGCGCTGGAAGCCGGGCAAGCGGCCGGGGGAGACGCTCGGGGAAAGCAGTCCGCGGCCATGCTGGTGGTGGGTGAGGACCGAGGGGTCTGGTTGAACAACGATGTGGTCCTACGGCTTCAAGTGGACGATTCCGACCGTCCCATCGCCGAGCTTCGGAGACTCGTGGAGCGGGCGGCGGAACAGAGGGAGGGGGCTTCGGGGTCTTGAAGTCTTCCAGGTGACCGAGCGGAAGAGGACACGGAAACGATCCCACCGGTGTTGAAGCGGGCATCGCCGCCGCGACCGATGGGCGGAGGCATAGGAGACGGGATGGGGCGGAGAAGCAAGAAGAAACGACAGGGCAAGGCTGGTGGAGGGGGAGGGGCACGACACGTGAAGGGGTTCCGCCCCGGGAAAGCGCCACCGGAAGTGAAGAAGCAGCAGGCGAAGGCCACCCTGGGTTCCGATGCCGGCTGGGCACAAAAGGCCATGGTCGAGGCCGTGGGAGGCCGAAGCCCACGGGAGGTGGACCGTATGCTGGGGCGCTGGGCGGCCGGGGTCCTGGCGGCCGCCGTATTGACCCTGGTGTTGGGATCTTGGCTCTATACGGTCTCCTGGATCGTGGGCGTAGCGACACACCTGGTGACGGCCGTCCTCATCTTCTTCTGGATCCGGATCCGAAAGCAACGTGCCCAATTCGTGGAGCTCGCCTCCAGCATGGAGGGGGGCGGCTAGCACGCTGCCCCGCCCACCACCCGACACCCAACCGGAGCGCGCGGCCCATGGACCTCCTCCTCTCCTGGCTCATCCTCTCGTTGGCGGTCTGGAACACCGCCGTCGCTCTCCCGGGCCTTCACGT
>SKSR01000075.1 GCA_007122885.1 Gemmatimonadota bacterium | reverse complement strand
GAGCTCCGGGGGAAGCAGGTACGGGAGCATCATCTGATGCTGCCACGGCATCCAAGCGATGGGGAGGGGCGTCGGGCCGGGGTCGGTCTCTCCCCCCAGGATTTCCCCGCCGGCCCGCAGGCGCACGACCGAATGCGCTTCGATACGGAGTTCCGTGTAGGGTTCCGTGACGGATAGGTGGACGGCATAGTTTCCAAAGACGTCCTCGAACTCGTGTCGCACCCCCGGCACGGAGAGTTCCAGCCGGTGCTCGAGAACGTCCTGGAACCGGTCGTCGGCGGGTCGGAGACGGAAGGTGTGGACGCTGGCGTTCACCGGTTCCGCGTAGCGGTACACGGTGGTGTGGTCTACCGAGTAGATCCGGAAGCGGGGGCGGCGCCACTGGGGGCTCCCGGGCAGCTGGAACTCCGGATCCGTCATGCGTCGGAACCGGAGGGAGCCGTGGAGGTCTCCTCCCGGGCGGGTGGTGGGACCGCCGAAAAGAAATCCTCCGTCACGGCCAGGGTGACCTCAGCGGTCCCCTCGATGATCCGGGTGAGCACCGTGTGGATTCCTTTCCGGAGGATCTGTTCCACCTCCATGGCCTCCACTTCGTTCATCAGCGCACGCAAGCGTTCCGAGGACTCCAGGCCGATCTCGGGTGCGTCCTCGGGCCGGATCCGTCCGAGGAAGTTCCATGCCCGGTTGAGCGCGTGCCGTACCGAGCCGGGGAACGAAGGATCCAGGAGAAGGAATCCGGCCACGGCCGGCCCGGATAGCCGTACCGTCCGTCGTTTGAAGAAGGGCTCGTACGCCGAGCAGGCCCGGAGTATTCCGATCCATTCAGCTGCCTCCACGGCACTCTCCGGACCGGATCCCGGCGGGCCCAGTTGATGATGCCAGAGGTCGAGGATCCGGGCAGTTCGGTCGGCGCGCTCCAGGTTGAGGCCGAGCCGCATGAAGTCGAACGGTTCCTCGTGGAGCATGGTGTTGTGGCACGCCCCGTGGAGAAGATGGCAGCGGCGGGTCACCTCCTCGTAGAAGGTCGGGCGTTCATTGTCGTAGGTCGCTCTTGCCGACGGCTCGCGCAGCCAGATCCACGAGGAATTGAGCGCTTGCCACATTTCCAGGCTTATCGTCTCCCGAATCGTGCGGGCCCCGTCACGGGCCATCCTCAGAGAGCTGACGATGGAGACCGGGTTGGTCTGTTTCCACGTGAGGTACTCCTGCACGGCCTCTCCATCCTCCCCTGCTTCGTCGCCGAAGAGCTCCACGAATCGAGGGTGTTCCCCGAGGACGATGAGAAGTGGCCGCCAGGTTCGGGATGGGGGCAGGGCCAGGTCCAGGAGTAGCTCGGAGTGGACCCGCAAGAGCCGGGCCGTGGAGTCCATCCGTTCCACGTATCGAAGGAGCCAGAAGCAGCTCTCCGCCACTCTGGAGATCACGGCGTCGCCTCGGCCGTGGGAGCCCCTGGAGCTTCAGGTCGGGGCAAGCTTGCTCCGTCCAAGACCCAGGTGTCCTTGGACCCTCCCCCCTGGCTCGAGTTCACCACGTAGGAGCCTTTCCGAAGGGCCACCCGGGTGAGCCCACCAGGGAGAACCCAGGTGGATCGTCCCGTCACGATGTAGGGTCGGAGGTCCACTCTCCGGGGCTCCATGCCTTCCCCTGTCCAGGTGGGGCAGGTGGACAGCTCGATCCGGGGCTGGGCGATGTAGCCCCGGGGTTTGGCCCGGATCCGGTCGGCGAAGTCGGAGATCTCCTCTCGGGAGGCCTGCGGGCCGATGAGCATGCCGTAGCCTCCCGCCTCGTCCACGGCCTTCACCACCAGGGAGGAAAGGTTCGCCAATACGTGTTCCCGTTCCTCCGGGCGCGCGCAGACGAATGTCTCCACCTGTCCCAACAAAGGATCCTCGTCCAGGTAGAACCGGATGAGGTCGGGCACGTACGGGTAGATCCCCTTGTCGTCGGCCACCCCGTTTCCCACCGCGTTGGCCAGCGTCACGTTCCCCTTGGCGTATGCGCGCATGAGGCCGGGGACCCCCAGGAGGGAATCCTCCCGGAACACCTCAGGGTCGAGGAAGTCGTCGTCGATGCGGCGGTAGATCACGTCCACCTGCTGAGCCCCTCGCGTGGTGCGCACCCACACCCGGTCGTCCCGGACGAATAGATCCTGTCCCTCCACCAGCTCACATCCCATCCGCCGCGCCAGGAAGCTGTGCTCGAAGTACGCGGAGTTGTACGGGCCGGGGGTGAGGATCACGGTCCGGGGGGTGTCGTCCCGCTCCGGGGCCAACGAGGCGAGGGCGTCTCCGAGCCGGTGCGGGTAGTCGTCCACGGCCCGCACTCGTGCCTCGTGAAAGATCCTGGGGTAGACCCGCTTCATCACCGCCCGGTTCTCCAGAACGTAGGAAACGCCGGACGGCGTCCGAACGTTGTCCTCCAGGACGAGGAACTCCCCGTCGCTGCCCTGGATCAGGTCGATTCCGGCGATGTGGATCCGCACCCCTCCTCGGGGCTTGACCCCTTTCATCTGCGGGCGGTATCCGGAAGAGGCTTCCACCATGGTGGGCGGCACCACTCCCTCCTCCAGGACGCGCTGTTCTCCGTAAATATCGTCGAGGAAGGCATCGAGGGCGGTGATGCGCTGCCGGAGACCCGCTGCAAGCCGGTTCCAGTCGTCCGCGGCCACGATCCGAGGGACGAGATCGAACGGGAAAACCCGTTCCACTCCCTCTCCGTCCGAGTAGACGGCGAAGGTGACCCCGTGACGGAGGAGGGCCTCCTCCGCTAGCTTGCGGCGCCGTTGGAAATCGGCCGCAGGCAGCCGGTCGAGCTGCCCGATCGCCCGGCTCACCGGAGGGCGCACCGTTCCGTCGCCATGGAACGCGTCGTCGAAGGTGCCCTCCAGGGGTGTGTATCCTCG
>SKSR01000197.1 GCA_007122885.1 Gemmatimonadota bacterium | reverse complement strand
TCAGGGAGGGGTTCTCATCGGGGTCCTGGATCTGACCCGTGTGCCCTTCCTGTCTCCGGGACTGGCATACTGGCAGGCGGCTCAGGCGGGACTCTTCACCGACGCGCTCCAGGTCAGCGAAACATGTGGGCCCGCCTCGGAAGGTGGGGTAGGAGAGGAGACGCTGGTGCCCTTCGGCTACGTTTTCGGGGACCTCCAGAACGAGGCCTTCCAAGAAGGAAGCGCCACGCTGGACTGTGCCGAGGCCGAGCGGGTGCTTTCGCCGTCGGAGATCCAGGTGATTCGGTCCAGGGTGACCCAGTACAACCAGGTCCTCCAGGAAGAAGCCTCGGGTCGAGGGTGGGCCTACGTGGACTTGAACCCCCAGTTCGTGGAGCTGGGGGAGGCGGGACTTGTTCCGCCGTTTCCCGACTTTGAGAACCCCACCGCCTTCTTCGGGCCCGTCTTCAGCTTGGACGGGGTTCACCCGAGCGCTGACGCCCACCGGCTAGTGGCCAACGCGATCATGGAAGCGGTGAACGTGGAGTACGGAACGAGCCTGCCGTTGCTGGAGGCTCCCGACCTGGGATCGTGACACCGACCCCGGCGCCGCGAAGGACCTCCGAGGGTCGCCTCAGCGCCCGTCCTCCTCAAGGGGACGTAGCGTTCGCAGGTCTTGGGCCAGGTCGCCGGAGGCCATATAAGCGAGCAGGTCCAGCAACGCCGAACTCTGTCCCACTTCGGTGAGGCCCATCTCGAAGAGAGGACGGCCGCTTCCGGTCTCCTCATCGTAGGCGATGGCGGTCAAGCTCAGAGGCTCTCCTTCGGCCATCCGAACCAGGGCCCACTCGGGTGCGGGGAGAACCGTGTCCACCCCTCCATCCTCGTTGGCCGGGATCGTGGCCACCACCTGGTCCTGGGGGTCCGAGAGGTCCCCGAAGTGGAGGAGGTAGTGCGTCTCCTGATCCAGGGGGCCGGGGATGTCCAGGTGGATGGCCAGCCCGGGGACCATGACGTACCGGGGATCGTCGAATTCCAGCCCCATGGTCTCCGCCATCTCCTGGTACTCCGTCTCCTCTTCCGCCGTGAGCTCCGATCGTTCCTCGATCATGGCCTCCACGCCCACAAGGAGGGTGGCATTGCCCCGCCGAGCCAGCGTGCCGGTGCGCGCTCCCCCGAGACTCCCGTCCTGAGCCAGACCCAGGCGGGTCGGTGAGGTCCACGGCCGCATCTGCTCCATGTGCCACAGATCCTCGGGTGCGTCCACGAAGCGGAAGCGGCCTCCCGGCTCCTCCTGCCGGGCGGCATCACAGACCGGGCTGGTCACGTCGTCGCACACTTCCAGGACCGCGTCCCGGACGAAGATGGCTTCCTGGCAGTCCCGGAGTATGTTTTCCAGATCCTCCTCCGCGTCGATCCGGGCCTGGGCCTCCTCGTGCATGGAAATCAGGCCCTCCCGGACTTCCTGTCGGATCTGTTGCCTGGCCTCCCGTCGTTCCTCTCGGAGCTCCTCCTGAAGGGTTTCGTCCCCCTCGGCGTCCAGGTAGCGCTGGGCCAACTCGCCGTCCCGAACGAACCAGTCCTGGACCGATGCTTCCACCGGGTCGTTCTCATCGAAGGGGGTGGCCCGGGCCGAGTCCTCCACGGCGATGGCCCGGTCGATCTGTTGGAGTCTCTCGCTCCGCTCCGAGAAAGGTTGGAGGTCCTCCTCGAGTTGGATGAGGCGCGCGAGCTCCGGCACGCATTTCTGGGAGCGTTCTACCTCGCTTCCCACCAGATTGGCCGGAGTTTGCCCGGACAACGACCCGGAGGCCGAGAAGACGAGGATCGCGAGGACGAGAGCCCCCGGGACGGCGGTGCCGATCTTGTTCGACGGATCCAACGGATGCTCCATGGCGTCGGGATGGAAGAAGTGTTCGCCTTTCCTCCTCTTTTAGGTGCGGAACGCCCGGAGGTTCCCGTGGCGGGGGCCCGCGGCCCGCAGGCCAAGCCGTGACCGCGGATCTTCCTGCAGAGGTGTTGTGCTCCCAGAATAGAAAGTGGCCGTCCGCCGTCCCTTACCTGGCGGAAATCGAACCTATAACCCTCCGGAAGCCATGCGGATCGCCGTCTTCAGCACGAAGCCCTTCGATCGGAGATTCCTGGACGGGGCGAACGAAGACCACGGGCACGAGCTCAGGTACCTGGAAGCGCGCTTGAACGAGGACACGGCCGTGCTCGCCCAGGGCTGCGAGGCAGTTTGTCCTTTCGTGAACGACGATGTAGGGGCCCCCGTGGTCGAGCACCTGGCCCGCCAGGGCATCCGTCTCATCGCTCTCCGTTCCGCCGGCTTCAACCACGTGGACCTGCGGGCCGCCGAGGCCCAAGGCCTCACGGTAAGCCGCGTTCCGGCCTATTCCCCATACGCGGTGGCCGAGCACGCGGTGGGGCTCGTCCTGAACTTGAACCGGAAGCTCCACCGGGCGCACCAACGGGTTCGTGAGGGCAACTTTGCCCTGGACGGGCTCCTGGGCTTCGATCTCCACGGACGGACCGTCAGCGTGCTGGGCACCGGGAAAATCGGGGCCGTCTTCGCTAGGATCATGCTGGGCTTCGGGTGCCGAGTTCTCGCCCACGACCCCTATCCGAGCGACGAGTTGAAGGCGGTGGGCGTGGAGTACGTCGATCTGGAAGCGGCTCTCGCCCAGGGAGACGTGGTGGCCCTCCACCTTCCTCTGACCCCTGGGACCCATCACTTGGTGGATGCCGAAGCCATCGACCGGATGAAGGACGGTGTCATGCTCATCAATACGAGCCGCGGAGGGCTCGTGGACACCCGGGCCGTCATCGACGGCCTCAAGAGCGGAAGGATCGGTGGCCTGGGACTCGATGTCTACGAGGAGGAAGCGGACCTCTTCTTCGAGGACCTTTCCGACACGGTGATCCAGGACGACGTTTTCGCCAGGCTTCTGACCTTCCCCAACGTGCTCATCACCGGACACCAGGGGTTCTTCACCCGGGACGCCCTCGAGAACATCGCCAGGACCACTCTGGAAAACGCCACGGCCTTCGAGTCCGGGCGAGGCACCTTGCACGAGGTGACGCTGGCCGACGTGCAGGGACGGTGAGCAGGGACGCGGAGCGGCCGGCCCCCGCCCGCCCCCTCTGCACGACCGCTTCCGTCCCCCTGCCTCAAGCGGGACTGAATTCAGCGGTCAGGCGCGTGTAGAATAGGACGGTACGCCCTTCGAACCCGGAGTCGGTCCCCACCAGGAGCCAGCCCCTCCCCTGGTCGTCGGTTGAGAAGAAGAAGGGATCCTCGCTCTCCAAGGTCTTGAGCTCCCAGACCCGTTCGTCGGCGTGGCAACCCGACTCCGCGTTCGCCACGTCCCCTACGATGATGGCGTCCTCACCCCCCATGGACTGGTTTCCCTTGTCGATGCTCATGAGCCAGTAGTCGTCCTCCAGTACCGGCTCCGGCCGCACGAGGGTGGCTCCGGTCTTCACCCAGACCGACTCACCGGGAGGACCTCCGATCCCCACGCACCCGGCGGGAGAGTCAGTGGCGAACTCCACCGTGAACCGGACATCGTACTCCGTATTCGGCTCCAGACCCTCCACGGGGCCGGTCCAGTACATGAAGACGTCGTCCGACCGGTTCGTGGCTCCTACCATGAGGCCATAACCCTCCCCTTCCAAGTCGTCCGGAAGGGGCTCGTGCCCCCATGCGAACTCCATGATCTCCTCCTGTTGAGGAGAGAAATGTGCGAAGTCCGCGTCCCAGCCGTCCGCGTCCCCGGTCGTGGGGTCCGTGAAGTCCAGCTCCACCGTCACCTCCTGTCCTGGAGAGGGGGTGGTGGGATCGCCGTCGTCTTCACACCCGGCCAGGATGGCCGGGACCATCACTAACAACCACCGGAACGAGGGTCCGGTCCCCTTTCGTCCCTTCTTTGTGATCGGCGTCCAAGCTCCTATTCGCTGCATCCTTCCTCCCTTCAGCTCAGTGTGCTTCCAGAGTTTTCGGTCGGCGGTCCACCAGAGGATTCCCGGCAGGGTTCCGTGGGTGGTGGGCGCTCTCGGGCATTCCGTTCCCACCCTCCGTACGAATGGGGGCCCCGCTGTGTGACACCCTGATGATGTGTTGCGGAAGGCCCGTGAGCACCGAGAGCGTTGCAACGCCTCCGGGTGCTCCGATCATTCCAGGGAACGGGTGCGCACGTGACACCCGCCCCGGCCCGGGGTAGCTTTCTAGATTCGACTGAACCTCCGGCCCGAGCCGGCCTGTGTAGCGAATCGTACGGGCCGCCGATCGGCCTCTGCTTCCGGAATTCCGTGCTCTTCCACCCTTCGAGACCGTGGCTTCGCTCAACCTCCTTCCGGCCCCCCGGGCGGGAGGGTGGCGCGCTCGGCGGCATCCTGCCCGGGCGGTGGAGCGTGGAGCCCCGGTTTAAGGCGAGGGGAGCGGCAGGGGTAGCGCTACCGTACATCCTTCTGCTCGGCATCCTCCTGGGGGCGCTCTTCCTTACGCCGGACCCGACGAGCGGCCAGGCCTTCAGGGACGTGGCGCCCGACCAGCTCGAGCACGTCATGCCCGAGGCCGACCGTTTCTCGGAGCGGGAGGGGGATCCCCCGGTCTTTCGAGCCTACCGACAGGACCCGGAGACCGGAGAGGAGTCCCTCCTGGGCTATGTATTCCGAACCTCCGACGTCCCTCCCGAGGTCATGGGCTACGATGCTCCCATCGATGTGCTGGTGGGGATGGACTTGGAGGGGACCCTGACGGGAATCCTGGTGGTCCGGCACCGGGAGTCCCTCCAGAGAACACGGGGGCGCTTCCTCGAGACCCCGGGATTCCAGGAGCAGTACGCCGGAATGAGTGTCCGGGACCCGTTCCGGGTAGGGGGCGACGTCAACAACATTTCGGGGGCGACGATCACGGTGGACGCCATGTCCCGGGGGATCCGGAACGCGGCCCGCCGGGTGGCGACTGCGTACCTGGGGCGGGAGGAGGCGGATCCTGCGGAAGTGGATCGCCCTCTCCTGGATGTGGAGGAGGTGGCCGGCCTCTCGTGGATGGAGCTGGTGGAGGAGGGGCCCATGGGGAGGGTCACCGTCATCGAAGATGGGGTGGCTCGCCTCGAGCTCTACGTCATGTACCTCTGGGACGAGGCCGTGGGTGGGGACCTTCTTGGAGAGGAGCTCTTCGCCGACCTACGGGAGGAGGTGGGGGACCGAGGGGGTGACGAGGTCCTCCTCTTCCTGGGGCTGGAGGGGTCGGTGATCCGGTTCCGGCAGTACATGCTCTTCGCTCTCCAGGACGGGGACACTTTAGCGGTGGACAACGCCGACGTGGCCCGAGTGGATGATCCGAGCACCGGGAAGGTGGCCGGGCAGGTCCGGTCGGCGGGCCTCTGGGTGGTGGAGGAGGGGCTCGATCCCACGCGGGACTTCCAGGTGGTCTTCGGAGGCGAGCTCGGAATGGGCGTCTTCTCGGGGGAGATTCCCGGTCGTCCCAGCCCGCCGGTGGTTGCCGAGGCGGATGCGGGGGCCCTGGAGGATCCCGCCGACGTGGAGGAGGAAGCTCCGGGCGATGCACCGGAAGCCGAGGTCCCGGAAGAGACTGAGGAGGAGGTGGAGGAGGCGGTCGAGGACGAGGAAGCTGCCGTCGAGGCGGAAGGACTCGCGCCCGATCAGGCCCTGGAGGTCGGTCCCCCCGGTGACGAGCAGGTCGATGGGGAGGCGGCTCTGGAGGACGACCTGGGGCTGTGGTGGGACGACCCGTCCGGTGCGGGTCTCCTGGACATGGAGGAGGAGAGCGCCCTGGAACGGACGCTTGCCCGGACATCGTGGACCCGGGTGGGAGCCCTCCTTCTGCTCCTGGTCCTGGCCTCGGTGGCCTTCGCCACCAAGTGGACCGGGCTCCGGTGGGGTGTCCTCACCGGGACCCTCTTCTACTTGGGCTTCACGGACGGCGGATTCCTCTCGGTGAGCCACATCACGAGCGGGATCTCGGTGGGGCCCGGAGTCTATCTCAATGACCTGGCTCTCCTCCTCTTGGTGGTGTTCACGGTGATCACCACCCTCCTCTGGGGACGGGTCTTCTGCGGTTTCCTGTGCCCTTTCGGGGCCCTGCAGGACTTCTTGGACCGCTTCGTCCCCGATCGGTTCAAGGAGGAACTCCCTCCCGGCGCCCATCGGGCGGGCCTCAAGCTCAAGTACGGCATCTTGGCCTTGGTGTTGGCCCCGGCGGTCCTGGCCGTGACCACCTCCATCGGGGCTGACGGCCGCGTGAGCCTCTACCAGTACTTCGAACCCTTCGGCACCGTCTTTTTCTGGAGCCCGTCCCTCCTTCTCTGGGTGATCGCCCTCACTTTCCTCCTGGGGGCGGTGGTGGTGCCGCGGTTCTACTGTCGCTACCTCTGCCCGCTGGGCGCGGCGCTGGCCATAGTCTCCTGGGTTTCTCCGTTCCGGATCCGTCGGGTTGAGCAGTGCACCGTCTGCCGGGTGTGCGAGGATGCGTGTCCTACCGGGGCTATTCGGGCTCACCGGGTCGACTTTCCCGAATGCGTCCGGTGCACCGTCTGCGAGGTGAACCTGAAGGAGAAGGCCGGTACGTGCCGCCACGATATGGAGCGAGTTCGCTCCCGTCTGGCGCAGATCCGGGTGCCGTCGGCCGGAGCGGGGGAGGGGGCTCCATGACGGACCGGATGGATCGTCGTCAGGCCCTCCGGGTCACCGCGGCCGCCGGACTCTCCCTTGCGACCGGGGGCCTCTCCGTAGGGGCCCTCATCCGGAGCGGTCGGCTACGAAAGGTGGAGGGCCTGCGGATCCGGATGGGCACGCCGGTGAGCATCGCGGCGATCCACCCCGACGCCCGAGGGGCCCGGGAAATGGTGGATTCGGCCTTCGCGGAGATGGAGCGGCTGGAGGGGATCCTGAGCCGACATAGGTCGGAGACGCCGCTTTCGCGCCTGAACCGGACCGGGCGTTTGGAGAAAGCCCCGGCGGAACTTCTCCACGTGCTGGGCTGGGCCTTGGAGTATGCCGAGCGGAGCCAGGGGGCCTTCGACCCCAGCGTCGCCCCGCTTCTGGAACTCCACCGGGAGAGCTTCGCCCGGACAGGGGGGGCGCCGGACGCCACGGAGGTTCGCCGGATCCTGGCCCGGGTGGACTATCGGTCCGTGAACGTGGTTGGTCCCTCGGTGAGGCTCCTCCGGCCGGGGATGGCCCTCACCCTGGACGGGATCGCGAAGGGCTACATCGTAGACCGGACCCGGGAGATCTTGGAGTCGGCCGGCGCCGAGGCGGTTCTGGTGGACGGAGGCGGAGATCTGGCATCCCACGGCACCCCGCGCCCGGGTCTTCCCTGGGAGGTCGGAATCCGGGACCCGGAACGGCGGGACGGCGTTCTTCACGTGGCCCGTCTTCGGAACGGCGGTCTGGCCACCTCGGGGGACTACGTCCAGAGCTTCACTCCGGACCGGCGCCACCACCACATCGTGGATCCAAGGACGGGCCGGTCTCCGGAGGGCTTGAGCTCGGTGTCGGTCGTCACCGGGTCGGCGCTCCACGCCGACGCCCTCTCCACCGCCACCTTCACCTTGGGCCCCGAGGAAGGGCTCCGGTTCCTGGAACGGACACCGGGAGCCGAAGGGCTCCTGGTGACGAAGGAAGGGGAGCGCCTTCGGACTCGAGGGTTCCCGGGCGATCCGGTCTAAGGGGCGGGAACGGGGAGTGGGCCGTCAGGTATCGGGGTCGGACTCCGAGCCTCCCCTGCCTTCGGCCCCGGAAAGGGGTACCTGCAGGGCCTCGCCGGGCTCCAGCCGTCGAGCCTCCCCCCGGATGCTCACGTCCAGGGGCGCTCCCGTCTCCAGGAGGTACTTCTCCTCCGTGTGGCTCAAGGACACCCGGAGTTGGCGGCCCTGATAGTACAGAGAGAATGAGAGCCCCTCCCAGGTGGAGGGGAGCCGGGGGTCGAAGGAGAGATCGCCGTCGAAGTCCCGCACCCCCCCGAAACCGAAGACGAGTGCCTGCCAGACCCCCCCCGTGGAGGCCACGTGGACCCCGTCGGAGACGTTTCCCTGCACGTCCCCCAGGTCCATCATGAGGGCGTAGTGGAAATACTCCAGTGCCTTTTGCTCGTGGCCGACCTCGGCGGCCACGATGCTCTGGATCCCGGCCGACAGGGATGAGTCTCCGGTGGTAAGGGGGTCATAGTAGTCGAAATTCCGGCGCTTCTGTTCCTCGGTGAACTCGTTGCCCAGGAGGAGCATGGCGAGCACCACATCGGCCTGTTTGATGACCTGGTGCCGGTAGATGACGAGGGGGTGGTAGTGGAGGAGGAGGGGGAAGCGCTCCCGCGGCGTGTGCTCCAGGTCCCATCGTTCCCGGTCCAGGAACGCCATGTCCTGGGGATTCATCTCTCTCTCCTCGTCGTACGGAATGAACATGGAGCGGGCGGCTCGCTCCCAACCATCCACCTCGTTCGGGTCCAAATCCACCGTGTGGGCCAAGGCGAAGTATGCCTCCGGGTGCTCCTTCTCCAGACGGCGAACGACGGTGGAGGCGTAGTTCAAGTTCAGCCGGGCCATCAGGTTGGTGAAGGTGTTGTCATCCACCACCGTGGTGTATTCGTCCGGACCGGTGACGGCGTGAATGTGAAACTTCCCATCATCCCCGTAGAACCCCAAATCCTCCCACAGCCGGGCCGTCTCCACCAGGATCTCGGCCCCCACCTCCACCAGGAACCCTTGATCGTCACGGACGTCCACGTACTTCCGGATCGCGTAGGCGATGTCCGCGTTGATGTGGTACTGGGCGGTTCCTGCTTGATAATAGGCCGAGGCCTCCTCGCCGTTGATCGTCCTCCAAGGGAAGAGAGCTCCCTTCTGGCTCAACTCCCATGCCCGCTCCCGTGCCTTGTCCAGCATGCTGTGACGGTGTCGGAGCAGATTCCGTGCTATACGCGGTTCCGTATAGGCCAGGAAAGGGAGCACGTACACCTCCGTATCCCAGAAGTAGTGTCCCTCGTAGGCCTGTCCGGTGAGCCCTTTGGCCGGTACGCCCACGCCCTCCGCTCTGCGGGTGGCTTGGGCGAGTTGGAAGAGGTTCCAGCGCACCGCTTGTTGGGTCTCGCGAGTCGCGGAGCCCAGTGAAACCTGCACATCGGCTCGGTCCCAGAAGCGGTCCAGATGGGCCCGCTGTCTGTCCATCAAGGCTTCGAGCCCTTCCTGGGCGGCCCGGTCCAGCGTCCTCTCGCACCGTTCCACGAGCTCGGCCGGGGGGATCGTCCGGGAGCGTTGGTAGGTCACGAACTTGGTCACCCGCAAGGTGGCGCCGGCCCGGGCGTTGGCCGTGAGGACGAGCTGGGAGTAATCCGAATCCACCGATACGGACTCCTCGTGGTGCATCTCGCTCTCGATGACGTGCTCCACTCCCATCCCCAGGCCCATGCGACTCCCGGCGGTTCGGTAGCCCAGGAGCATCCGGCCATCTCCTGCCCGTGCCACCTCGCCGTGGAGGACCCGCCGACCGAAATCCTTGGCGAGTCTGGGGTCTGCCCGCTCCTGGCGCGGCTCATCCTCCGGAGGAGCGTCCTGCCGGTTCAGGACCTTGGAAACCAGGGCCAAAGGAGCTGATTCGTCCAGTACCGTCACTTCGTAGTGCATGGCCGCCAAGTGGCGGTGCTCGAAGGAAGCGAGCCGCAGGGAGCGCACCCGGACGTGACGACCGGCCGGGGTGGACCAGAGGAGCTCCCGGGAGAGGATCCCGTTCCTCATGTCGAGGGCTCGCCGGTATTCCCGCATCCGGGCCAGGGGGAGGAAGAGGGGCTCGTCATCCACGTAAAGGCTGAGGACAGTGGCGTCGGGGACGTTCACGATGGTCTGACCCGTCCGGGCCAGACCGTAGGCCTCCTCGGCGTGCTCGATGGGCCACGTCTCGTGGAAGCCGTTCACGAAGGTCCCCGGAGACAGGGAGGGACGCCCCTCTTCGAAAGTCCCGCGGAAACCCACGAACCCATTCGCCAACGAGAAAATCGTCTCGGCCCGGTTCAGGTGCTGAACGTCGAAGGCATCCTCCACGATGCACCACTCGTCCGCCGGATAGAGGTGGGCCGGAAGGGGTACGACCTCTCTGGCGAGCATGGGTCCTCAGGGTCTCCGGGTTTCCAGGGTTCGCAGGAAGCGGGGTGGGTGGTTCAAACCGGCCAATCCTCTCCGTGCCAGCACATCTCCCAGAACATCCACTCGTAGCGGGAAGAGACGAGGAAGATCTCCTGGAGCTCAGCCCGTTCCTCCTCCGGAACCCCGCGAGCTTCCCGGTCCAGCTCCTCCCTGAGCCGACGGGCCGCATCGCCGAACTCGTCCGAGGAGTAGAGGGCGATCCAGTCGGCGTAGCGCTCGTCGTCCGGCGAGGCCTGGGCCGCCAGGGACGTTCCCACATGGTGGTAGCCCCACGCACAGGGGAGAAGGGCCGCCAGAAGCCGCGGCATGTCTCCATCCGCCGCGGTCCGGACCAGGAAGTCGGTATACGCCCGGGTGGTGGGCCACATGGGCTCCTCCTCCAGCTCCTGTGCACCGATTCCGAAGCGTGCCGCGTACTTCCGGTGAAGCTCCATTTCCGTGTTCAGGGTCAGGTCCAGAACCGACGCGTACCAGGACATGGAGTCCAGGCGGGAGGCCTTCGCCGCGGCCCAGGCGAAGACCCTGGCGAAATCCTTGAGATAGAGGTAGTCCTGCCGGACCCAGCGCTTGAATCGCTCCTCCTCCAGGGTCCCGTCTCCAAGCCCTCGAACGAACGGGTGCTCGAGCTGGGCGTCCCATATGGGCTTGGCCAGGGCACCCAGTTCTTGGGAAAAGCTCATGGTTTCGTCCCTTGAGGCCCTACCGGGGCCTCCACCATAGTGAAGGTTTCTGGTGGACCATACGGTCCGTCCCATGCCCGAGAAAGGGGAGGTGGAAACGGATGCACAACGGAAAGGCGGTGGCCCGGG